>NZ_JBGQOI010000021.1:0-122464 GCF_052113765.1 Pseudomonas sp. W22_MBD1_FP4
TTGGGGCAAGAGCCCTTTGGTTACTTTGGGGCTTTTCCAAAGTGACCCGCCGTAAGGGCGGAACCAATACCCGCCGTTACCCAGATAACGGATATGCCCCCCAAGCCAACCCTCTGTCGCCAATAAACCGCCACCTAAATCCCCACGTTTATTGAATGCACACCCCCCAACTCCCAGCTAATCTCCTCACACCCAATATCCAACGAAAATGGATATTTTTTTGACGCCAGGTCAGCTGTCGCAAGGAATGCACATGACAAAAGGACGTAGTGGCAGAGAGAGGCGAACACTGCCAGAGGGCACCGCCATGACGTGGCGCCATACGTTCCAAACTCGCATCGCCGGGGTGCTGGCACTGCTGCTGCTGGTGGTCGTCGCCGCCACCTATTTTGCCGTCAAGGCCGCCACCACCCGCGCGGTGGAGAACCAGGCGCAAGTCCAGTTGAAAACCGGAACCCAGGTGTTCGAGCGTCTGCTGGACCTGCGCGGGCGTCGCCTGCAATACGGCCTCGATTGGCTCACCGTCGACGGCCCGTTCAAGCAAGCCGTGGCCGAAGGCAACACGGTGTCGATTCTGGCTGCACTGCGTCGGCATGGCTCCGGCGTCCGTTCCAGCGAGGTGTTTGTGCTGGGGCTGGATGGCAAGGTCGTGGTCAGCACGTTGCCCATCCTCACGCGCGGGCAGCTTTTTCCCTATGACACTGCCTTGCGCCATGCGCGGCGTGACGGCCTGCAAATGGTGATTGTCGCCTTGGACGGGCGGCCTTACTTGCTGGTGCAGGATGAAGTCCTCGACCCCCTGCCTATCGCCCGCGTCGTCATGGGCTTTGCCATGGACCAACTGTTCGCCAACGAACTGCGTTCCATGAGCAACCTGGAGGTGTCGTTTCTCAGCGTGCAGGACGGCAGGCCCGGTCCGTTGTTCAGTACCCAGCCTGTCGATTATCAGGCCGGCACCCTCGGCCTGCTCCACGATGCGCCTTTGAACCCAGAGGCGCAGATCCATCCGTTTTACGGTGAGCGTGTGCTCAGCCAAGTGTTGCCGCTGGCCAACACCGGTGACGGCAACGAGGTGCGCGTATTGCTGCAAAGCCCGCTGGACCACGCGCTGGAATCTTTTGCGCCGCTGGACCGGCAGTTCCTCGGGATCGCCCTGGCCGTGCTGGTGGTCTCGTTGGCCGGTGCGTTGTTCCTGGCGCGGCGGGTGTCGCGCCCGCTCAATGCGTTGGTGGAGGCGGCTGGGCGCATTGGCGCGGGGGATTACCGCACGCCGGTGCGGGTGCGCAGCCACGATGAATTCGGCCTGTTGGCCCGTGCGTTCAATGCCATGCAAAGCCGCATCGCCGTGCGCGAACGGCAACTGGCCCATAACGCCCTGCATGACGCTCTCACCGGGCTGCCCAACCGCGCGCTGGCGATGGAGCGCCTGGGCAGCGCGATCAGTGCGCGTCGGCCAGTGGTGTTGCTGTACCTGGGTATCGAAAACTACCGGGTCATCAACGAGGGCTTCGGTCCCGAGGGCGTCGAAGAGATGATGCGCGAGGCCAGCCGGTGTCTGTCCATGAGCCTATTGGCCAGCGATACCGCCGCGCGCATCACCAGCAGCGAATTCCTGTTGTTGCTGGAAAATACCGAGGTTGACCGCGCCGTAGCCCGCGCCGACCGCCTCTACGCGCTGCTTACCGAACCCCAGCGCCTCGGCAATGACGAAGTGCGCCACGAGGTGAGTATCGGCATCGCCGCGTACCCCGCCGACGGCCAGTATGTGGAGGAGTTGATCAGCCGTGCGGCCATCGCGCGTCACGATGCAACGACGCTGCCCGGTTATCTACAGATCTACCAGCAGGACCGCGATCTTGCGCACCAGCGCCAGATCAGCCTGATCCGCGACCTGCGCCGTGCGGTCGTCGAAGGTGAGTTGCACCTGTGTTATCAGCCCAAGCTCGACCTCCTGCATGGCCATGTTCGCCAGGCCGAGGCCTTACTGCGCTGGCAGCATCCGACGCTGGGGCTGGTATCGCCCGCCGAGTTCATTCCCCTGGCTGAACGCACTGGCAGCATGGGTGGCCTGACCCAGTGGGTGATCGAAGAGGCTATTCGTCAGATCGGCGAGTGGGCGCAGCGCGGATTGCATATCCAGTTGTCGGTGAATATTTCTGTGGACGACCTGGCCGATGATGACCTGGCGATTCGTGTGACCACCTTGCTGGAACACTACGACGTGCAGGCCGAGCAACTGATTTTCGAGATCACCGAAAGCGCGATCATGCACAACCCGAAGCAGGCCCTCAGCGTGCTGGAGCAATTGCGTGGGTGTGGCATCAGCCTGTCGGTGGATGACTTCGGCACGGGCTATTCGTCGCTGGCGCAATTGCAGCGCTTACCGGTGCAGGAGTTGAAGATTGACCAGTCGTTTGTGCGCAACCTCGACAGCGCCACGGGCGACGGCGTGATCGTGCGCTCCACCATCGAAATGAGCCACAACCTGGGGCTCAAGGTAGTGGCCGAAGGCGTGGAGTTCGAGCCCAGTCTCAAACTCCTCAAACAGTGGAACTGCGATACGGCCCAGGGCTACCTCATCAGTCGGCCGCTCAATGCCATGGCGTTCGAGATGTGGATGCGCCGCGAGCGCGCGCCGGTCTGAAGCCCGCGTCTATAGTTTTTAGGCCCCAGGCCGATACGCTCTACAAGGCTTGACCGTTTGCACAGTTATTTACCGACCAACGGTCAAGTATCCAGCGCTATTGCATGATGGCATTGTGCCTTGTTTGCGGCATCATGACCGTAACCCACTGTGCCAGGGCTGGCCGCTCATTTTCCATTTTTTGCGGATCGACCATGGCCCGAACTCCTCCCTTGCTCTCCCTGACGCTGATGCTGATGTTGGCCGGCTCTGCGTCGGCGGCCACGCTGGACCTGGTGTTCAAGCGGGCCGATGGCAGCCCGGTGGCGGATGCGGTCGTGACCCTGCAAGGCCCGCCCGGCTCATCGTCGGCCGTGCTCAAAGCGAATATGGACCAACGCGGCCAGCGCTTTGCGCCCCATGTGCTGGCGGTACACACCGGCACTCAGGTGCGTTTCCCCAACAGCGACAACATCCGGCATCAGGTCTATTCGTTCAGCGCCGCCAAACGTTTCGAACTGCGCCTGTACGAAGGCACGCCCGCCGAGCCGCTGCTGTTCGACAAACCCGGCGTGGTGGTGCTGGGCTGCAATATCCATGATTGGATGCTCGGTTACATCTACGTCACCGATGCCCCGCTCTTCGCTGTCAGCGACGCCCAGGGCCAAGTGCACCTGGAGCAGCTGGCGCCCGGTGATTACCACGCCACCCTTTGGCACCCGCAGTTGGCGGATATGCAGCCCTTGGACGGCGGCACCCTGCATGTGCCTGCCGCTGGCCTGAGACACAACGTGGTGCTGGCCCTGGAGCCGGCGTCCGAGGATCTTCCGCCGACGCCAAGTGCCTTTGGCGATGCCTTCAATCGAGCCGCCCGTGAAACTGCGCAGTAGTTTCCAGGCGCGGGTCGCCAGCGTCCTGATCCTGCTGTTGCTGGTGGTGATCGGCGCACTGTATTTCAGCGTCAAGGCTGCCACCAGTTCAGCGGTGCGCAGCCAGGCGCTGGCCCAGTTGGATGTGGGCGCGCGGGTTTTCGAGCGCTTGCTGGACGTACGCGGGCGGCGCCTCGCTGACGGCGTGCAACTGTTGGCGGCCGACTTCGGTTTTCGTGATGCGGTGGCCAGTGGCGATTCGGCGACGATGCGCTCGGTGCTGCTCAACCACGGCAAGCGCATCAACGCCAGTGACATGATCCTGCTCGGCATGGACGGCAAAGTCCTGGCCAGTACCCTCAGCGAAGTGCCCGAAGGCTCGACCTTCAAGTATGACCAGTCGCTGCGCGAGGCCCGGCGCAATCGCCAGGTCATGTTGATTGTGCCGCTGCAAGGCAAGCCGCACCTGTTGGTGGAAGCCTCGGTGCTGGCGCCGCTGCCGATTGCGCGGGTGGTGATGGGCTTCAGCATGGACGGTGCGTTCGCCGATGAGTTGCGCTCGTTGAGCAACCTGGAAGTGTCGTTCCTGGCGATTGAAAAAGACCAGCCTGGCGAGTTGGTCACCACCCAACCTCAAGAGCTGCGCAGGAGCATCCTTGCATTGATGCAGGGCGATTCCACGCGCCGTGGCGTGTCCACCACCGATCACCTGGAGCAGCGTTTCCTCAATCAGTCGTTGGTATTGGCCAGCGATGAAAACGGCAAAGTCCTGGCGTTGCTGCAAAGCCCGCTGGATGCGGCGATGCAAGCCTTTGTGCCGTTGGATGAGAAGATCCTCGCCATCGCACTGGTCGCGTTGCTGGCTTCGTTGATCGGTGCCTTGCTGCTGGCGCGCACCGTGTCGCGCCCAGTGCAGGCGCTGGCCCTGGCGGCCGAGCGCATTGGCCAGGGCGACTATCAAACACCCGTGACCCTGGCCCGCAGTGACGAACTGGGGTTACTGGCCCATGCGGTCAATTCCATGCAAAGCGGCATCGCCGAGCGCGAACAGCAGCTTGCCCACAATGCTTTGCATGATCGCCTCACCGGCCTGCCGAACCGGGCACTGGCCATGGAGCGTCTGGGCAGCGCCATTGCGTTGAACCGGCCGGTCGCGTTGATCTACCTGGGCATCGACAACTTGCGCGTCGCCAGCGAAACCGCCGGGACGGATGCGGTGGACCAATTGCTGCTTGCCGTCAGCCGTCGCCTGGAAGCCGTGCTGCGCCCCGGCGATACCCTGGCGCATCTGATCGCCGACGAGTTCCTGCTATTGCTCGAAGGCGCAGGCAGCGACGAGGCGGTGGGCATGGCCGACAAACTCCAACAACTGTTGCTGCGGCCCCAGCGCATCAACGGCCATGACTTGGCGCTGGACTGCCGTTTGGGCATCGCCGCATTCCCAGCCGATGGCGAAAGCCCGCACACCTTGCTTGAACGCGCGGCCATCGCCATGAAAGACGCCGCGCAAATGCCCGGTCGCCTGCAGGTCTATGAACATGGCCGTGACCTCGCGCACCGCCGCCAGATCACGCTGATCCGCGACCTGCGCCACGCGCCCAACCAAGGCCAATTGCTGCTGCATTACCAGCCCAAGCTGGACATTCGTGAGGGCCACGTACGTCAGGCCGAAGCCTTGCTGCGCTGGCAGCATCCGCAGTTCGGCATGGTCTCGCCGGCGGAGTTCATTCCCTTGGCCGAGCGCTCCGGCAGTATTCAGTTGCTGACCCACTGGGTGATCGAAGAGGGCATTCGTCAGCTGTGTGAGTGGAACCGCCGTGGCCTGTACCTGCAGTTGTCGTTGAACATCTCGGCGGACGATTTGCTCGGCGATGAACTGGCCCACCGCGTCTCGGCGTTGCTGCGTCGCTACGGTTTGCCGGCTGAGCAACTGGTGTTCGAAATCACCGAAAGCGCAGTAATGCGCGAGCCGGAAAAAGCCCTCAAAGTCCTGCACCTGCTGCGTGATTGCGGCATCAGTCTGTCGGTGGATGACTTCGGCACCGGCTATTCGTCCCTCGCGCACCTCAAGCGTCTACCGGTGCAAGAGTTGAAGATTGACCAATCCTTTGTGCGCAACCTCGATGAAACCAGTGAGGACGCGGTGATCGTGCGTTCCACCATCGAAATGAGCCACAACCTGGGCCTCAAAGTGGTTGCCGAGGGCGTTGAATATGCCCATAGCCTGCGCCTGCTGGAGCGCTGGCAGTGCGACACGGCCCAGGGTTATCTGATCAGTCGGCCTTTGAGCGCTGACGCTTTCGAAGCCTGGGTGGCGTTGCCACTCAGTGCGCAAACTTCCCTGGTTCATTGAGTGGCTGACGTGCGTCTTTCTCTACTGATCGGCTGCCTGGCCGCCCTGACTGTGCAAACCACCCTGGCCGACAACGGCCGCCTGATCGCCACCGGCGGTGCCAGCAGCATCGAGGGCACGGCGGGCGGCGGCATCACGCCGTGGGCGGTGCTGGCCGGCTATGGCGAACAGCACGAGTGGGGCGCCACGGCGTTCGCCACCAGCGTCAACCTGCCGGACTATCGGCTGGATGTGGCGGGGCTGGCGTTGGCCTATGACAACCGCGTCGAAGTCTCTTTTGCCCGCCAGCGCTTTGACCTCGGCAGCCTGGTGCACAAGCTGAATCTGCCGGAAGACAACCTTGGCCAGGATGTGCTCGGTGTGAAGGTCCGCCTGTTCGGTGACGTGATTTACGACCGCTTGCCGCAGGTTTCGCTGGGCCTGGAATACAAACACCAGACCAACTTCGACATCCCCAGCCTGGTTGGCGCCAAGCGTGACAGCGACGTGGAGGGCTACCTCGCCGCCAGCCGTTTGTTCATGGGCGCGGCGTTTGGCTACAACGTGCTGGTCAACGGTAACCTGCGTTACAGCCGCGCCAATGAAACCGGCCTGCTTGGCTTCGGCGGCGACCGCCGCGACCGTCGCAGCCTGCTCAAGGAAGGGTCGGTGGCCCTGCTGTTCAACCCGCGCTGGGCGGTGGGCGTGGAGTACCGCGAGAAGCCCGATAACTTGTCGTTCGCTGGCGAAAGCGACTGGGCGGACGTGTTTGTCGGCTACTTTCCCAACAAGCATGTGTCGTTTGTGCTGGCCTACGCGCGCCTCGGCGAAATCGCTACGTTGGATAACCAGAACGGCACCTACCTGTCCGTACAGGGGAGTTTCTAATGCGCCTTTTACCGATTGCGCTGGTGCTGCTGCTCAGCGCCTGCGCCCAGCAACCGCCCAAGGACGACAGCCTGTACCGCGACCTTGGCGCCATGCCCGGCATCACGCGGATTGTCGAAGGCATGCTGCTCAACATTGCCCGGGATCAGCGCATCGTCGAACGCTTTCGGCGCGTCGATATCCAGCGCCTGCGCAACAAGTTGATCGAACAGTTCTGTGTTGAAGCAGGCGGGCCGTGCACCTACACCGGTGACAGCATGGCCGAGAGTCATAAGGGCCAGAACGTGAGCCGCAGTGACTTCAATGCGTTGGTGGAGGATTTGATCAAGGCGATGGACAGCGAAGGGATCTCGGTGCCGGTTCAGAATCGGTTGATTGCACGGTTGGCGGTGATGCGCGGCGAGGTGATCGAACACTAGTTTTATGAATGCCGGGGGCAAGCGTGGGAGGGGGAAGCTCCCGATAGCAGTGCGTCAGTGACCTGTGCATTGGCTGACCCACTGCCATCGGGGGCAAGCCCCCTCCCACATTTTGATCTGTGTTGTTTATGAAAAAGGCGGCTACCTGTGAGGGTAGCCGCCTTTGTTTTGCCGCCGGTAACGCTTAATCCTGCAGTTTGAACGCCATTACGTAGTCACCCTGTTTGGTACCCAGGGAACCATGACCACCCGCCACGACCAGCACGTATTGCTTGCCGTCCTTGCCGGTGTAGGTCATCGGTGTGGTTTGCGCACCCGCTGGCAGGCGGCCCTCCCACAGTTGCTTGCCGTTTTTCACGTCATACGCACGCAGGTACTGGTCGAGGGTACCGCTGAGGAAGGACACGCCACCGGCGGTGGTGAAGGTGCCGCCCAGGCTAGGTACGCCCATGCTCAGTGGGATCGGAACCGGCGAGCTGTCGCGCACGGTGCCGTTCTTGTGCATCCAGATGGTTTTGTGGGTGGTCAGGTCGACCGCTGCCACATAACCCCACGCCGGTGCCTGGCACGGCAGGCCCATTGGCGACAGCATCGCTTCCAGGATCACGCCGTACGGCGCGCCTTTGTTCGGCTGCACGCCTTCGGTTTCGCTGACGCGTGGACCTTGCTTGGCGATGTCGGCAGCTGGGATCAGCTTGGACTTGAACGCCATGTAGCTTGGGTTCACGAAGGCGATCTGGCGCACTGGGTCGACGGAAATGCCACCCCAGTCGAACACACCGAAGTTACCTGGGTAAACGATCGAGCCTTGCAGCGATGGCGGGGTGAACGGGCCGTCGTAGCGCATGGATTTGAAATCGATGCGGCACAGCAGTTGGTCGAACGGCGTCACGCCCCACATGTCGCGCTCTTTGAGCGGCGGCGGCATGAAGTTCAGTTCGGACTTCGGTTGGGTAGGGGAGGTACGGTCGCCCGCCACTGCGCCCTGCGGAACAGCCACTTCATGGATCGGCACGACCGGCTGACCGGTTGCACGGTCCAGCACGTAGATGCTGCCTTGCTTGGTCGACGCCATGACGGCCTGCTTCACGCCGGCCTCGGTCTTGATGTCGATCAGCGACGGCTGGCCGCCTACGTCCATGTCCCACAGGTCATGGTGAGTGAACTGGAAGGTCCACTTCACATGGCCGCTGTCGATGTCCAGGGCGGTCAGGCCAGCGGCGTATTTTTCGGAATCGTCGGTACGGTCGCCGCCGTATTGGTCGGGCATCTGGTTGCCCATCGGCAGGTAAAGCATGCCGAGTTTTTCATCCACGGCGAACATGGACCACATGTTCGGCGAGTTACGGGTGTAAGTCTTACCCTCGGCCAACGGGGTGGTGTCGTCCGGGTTGCCGCTGTCCCAGTTCCACACCAGCTTGCCGGTGTGCACGTCGAACGCGCGGATTACGCCGCTTGGCTCGTCGACCGAAACGTTGTCGGTGACGTGACCGCCGATCACGACCAGGTTCTTGGTCACGGCCGGTGGCGAAGTGGAGTAGTAACCACCTGGGGCGAAGCTGCCGATGTTGGCACGCAGGTCGACCTGGCCTTTGTCGCCGAAGTCTTCGCACATCTTGCCGGTGTCGGCGTTCAGGGCGATCAGGCGGGTGTCGGCGGTCGGCACGAAGATGCGTTTCGGGCAGGCATTCGGCGCAGCGGCCGGGCTGGCGCTGCCGGTTGGGCTCTGCTCGGAAGCGTAGACGGCGTCATCGTGATACGACACGCCACGGCAGGTCATGTGCGCCCAACCTTTGAAGTTCTCAGCGCCTTGGCTGCTGATCTTCGGATCGAAGCGCCAGATTTCCTTGCCGGTGTCCGGGTCCAGGGCGATCACTTGGCTGTGCGGCGTGCACACGTAGAGCATGCCGTTGACTTTCAGCGGGGTGTTTTCCGCGGTGGTCTCGCCTGGATCGTTCGGGCCAGGGATGTCGCCGGTGCGGTACGTCCACGCCGGAACCAGCTTGTGCGCGTTTTCCGGGGTGATCTGCGCCAGTGGCGAGTAACGATCACCAAAGGCCGAACGACCGTAGGAATTCCAATCGCCATCAGCCTGGGACGGCGCAGCATTGGCCATGCCCGGCACCGCGTCGCGGTCCAGTTGGCCTTTGATCTCACCGGGGTTGGTGAATTGGCTGGCAAGGGCGGCAGCGCCGGCCAACACCACGGCCACGCTCAGCGCGCCAGTGCCCAGCGGGGCAGGTTGGCCACGCAGCAACGGACGGCGAAACCACGGGAGCAGCATGACGATGCCGAGGGCGAACAGCAGTGCCAGACGTGGCACCAACTGCCACCAGTCCAGGCCGACTTCCCACAATGCCCACACGGTACTGGCGAACAGCACCAGCGCGTACAGGCCCAGCGCTGCGCGGCGGGTAGCCAGCAGCAGGACGCCGGTGAGGGCGATGCCAATACCGGCCAGCAGGTAATACAGCGACCCGCCGAGCATCGTCAGCTTAATACCGCCGGCCAGCAGGGCCAGGCCCATGATCAGCAGCAAGACGCCTAGCAACCTGGGCAGCAGGCGGCTTGGGCTTGAAGCACCATCAGTGCTCATAGTGTGTTTCTCCGTGACGTTGGAATAATTGTGTAACCCCGTGCTTCACTCACTGTAGATGACGATTCGGCACAGGCTTGGTTCAGCGTTAATTCGGTTTTTCTGAGGATTGCGAGGGTTATCCACAGGCGCGCGATTTATACCCAGGCGCAGGTCGGTGTAAGACAGCGCTGTCTTGGTGTGTGGGAATATTCAGCAAGATGGGGTCGACCGGGGAGTGAAACGTTTCAGGTTATTGCCGACAAGGATAAAGCGCGGACGCGTCGAGAGAAAGCGCAAATCGCAAGATGCATCATTTCCGATTTGGTAACAGTGACAGAACGTCGCTGCACAATAAGTGTGGGAGAAGGCTTGCTCCCGATGGCGGTGGATCAGACACCGTTGGGTTATCTGACCGATTGCCATCGGGAGCAAGCCCCCTCTCAAAAGGGGTTAGCGGTGTGCGTCAGAAGGTGGTGCGGATGCCGAACTGCACACTGCGACCGGGTGCCGGTGCGATGTCCCGCAGGATCGAGCTGGCATAACGCACAGTCTGGTTGGTCAGGTTGTCACCGTTCACAAACGCCAACCACTGGCTGCCATCGACATTGAAGTGATACCCCGCGCTCGCGCCCAATGTGGTGTAACCGTCGGTGCCGCTTTCGTTATCCGGCACACGGCCTTGGCCTGCCGCGTGTTCCACGTCGATGCGTGCCTGCCAGCGGTCGAGTTCCCACAGTAATCCGCTGTTCAAACGCAGCGGCGCAATGCGCGGCAAGGCGTCGCCGGTGTCGAGGTTGGTGGCGCGGGTATAGTCGCCCGACAGCTCCAAGGCGAATTTGCCGTAGGCGCCTTCGCCGAGCTTGATGTGATCTTGAGCTTCAAAGCCGGCGAAACGTGCACGCACGCCGGAATATTCGTACTCAGGAATGCCATTCGCGTCTTCTTCACCTTCGTCGTTCAGGGTACGACCCGTGCCGAGCAAGCCGATGTAGTTGGAGAAGCGGCTGTAGAACACACCGAAGCTGCCCTTATGCGTGCCATTGTCAAAGCGCAGGGCCAGGTCGCTGGACACGGCTTTTTCTTTCTTCAGGTTGGCATCGCCCAGTTCGTAGGTGCCGGTGGCGACGTGGGCGCCATTGGCGTACAGCTCGTAGAAGGTCGGCGCACGTTCGGTGTAGCCCAGAGTCGCCGCCAGGGACCAGATCGGCGTCAGCGTATACACCGCACCCGAGGACAGGCTGCCGGCGGTGAAATCGTTGGTTTTGTCGGCGCCGGCAAAGCGCGCGTTGCCCTTGGCATCCGGCTCGACGCTGGTGTGTTCCAGGCGTCCGCCAAGGCTGAGTGCGAGGCGCTCGGTGGCCTGCATTTCTTCGAGGATAAACAGCGCGCCGGCGTTGGTGTCGGTCTGCGGTACGAAGGCTTCTTCGCCCAGGGCCGAGAACTCGTTGCGGGTCACTTGGGCGCCGACCACGCCATCGAACGGGCCGATGGGCTGGTGACGCGCTTCGACGCGGGCTTCATAGCCTTTGTTCTTGAAGATCGTACCGGTTTCGCCGCCTTCGATTTCGCGGTGCTCGTAGTCGGTGTAGCCCGCGTCGAGTTTCACCGAGGTAAATGGGCCTTGCAGGTTGCGGATCTCGGACGCAAAGGCGTAGTGATCCTGCTTCATGCGGATGCGCACGTCCTGTTCGGCCGGCGAGCCGTAGTTGGCGTCGTAGCTGCTGTAGGACAGCCCGGCGTAACCGTCGTCCCACGTGTAGGAACCGCCCACCGCGCCACCGTCCTGACGTCCGTCGCTGTTGCCCAGGCGACCGTTTTTGCCGGGGCCGTCTTCGCTTTCCGGTGCACGGCGGCTGCGGGCCTGGCCGGGGATTTTCAGGTCGTTGAATTCCCGTGCGTTGGCGTCCAGGTGCAGGGCGAACGTGCCGTTGCCGGCTTCGAGTTTGCCTGCGCTGCTGCGTGTAGTGTCGGCGCCGCCATAACGCAGTTCACCGGCGCCGTGGATGCCTTCAAGGGCTTCGGTGGGGATGCGGTTGTCGAAGGTGTTGACCACGCCACCGATGGCGCTGCCGCCGTACAGCAATGCAGCGGGGCCGCGCACGATCTCGATGCGTTCGACGTTGACCGGGTCCAGCGGCACCGCATGGTCATAAGACAGCGACGACGCGTCCAGGGCGCCCACGCCGTTGCGCAAGATACGAATACGATCGCCGTCCTGGCCACGGATGATTGGCCGGCTGGCGCCTGGACCAAAGTACGAAGACGACACACCCGGCTGCTTGTTCAGCGTTTCGCCAAGGCTACCTTTTTGTTGCAGGGTCAGGTCATCGCCTTCCAGCACGGTGGTCGGTGAAGCGAGTTGCTCGCTGCCCAGCGGGTTGCCGGTGATGACTTGGGGTTGCAACTCCAGGGCGTGGGCTTCGGAGCTGATCAGCAGGGCGGCGGCAAGCGGGGTCAAGCGCCACAGAGAAGAGAGGGACATCGGACATTCCTTGGCAAAACGACGAAAAGATTTGAAAGTTATAGTTACAATATAACATCTCTTTTTCGTGAGCCACGGGAACTTTTTATCCCTGAGCGGAGGGGGTGATAAGGTGTGCGCCTTCGTGATTACTTTTTTCATAGGCCTGGCATGACCGCGACAAGCAACGACCCCCTTCACGGTGTAACCCTGCAGCACGTCCTCACCACCTTGGTGGAGCACTACGAATGGGAAGGCCTGGCCGAGCGCATTGATGTGCGGTGTTTCAAGAGCGACCCGAGTATCAAGTCGAGCCTGACGTTCCTGCGCAAGACTCCGTGGGCGCGGGAAAAAGTAGAAGGGTTGTACGTAAAGCTGATGCGCACCAAACGTCCGCTGGATTGAATCCATGAAGCGGTTTATAGCGGCGACAGCACTGGCCGGTTGGATGGGGTTGGCGATTCAGCAATACCTGATTTTCTATTCGCGCTGGTCCAGCGGCGCAAGCTTGCTGGGCGGGCTGATCAACTTTTTCAGTTTCTTCACTGTGCTCACCAACACCCTGGCGGTGGTGGTGTTGAGCTATGCCTTGGTCCAACGGGACTCGGCGGCGAAGCGGTTTTTTCTCAGGCCGGCGGTCAGCAGCGGTATCACGGTGAGCATCTTGGTAGTGGGCTTGGCCTACAGCCTGTTGCTGCGGCATTTATGGCAGCCCGAAGGCTTTCAGTTGATCGCTGATGAATTGCTGCATGACGTGATGCCGGTGCTGTTTTTGATTTACTGGTGGCGGTGCGTGCCCAAGGGCAGCCTTCGCCTCAAGCATATCGGCGCGTGGATGATTTACCCGCTGGTGTACTTCGCTTATGCGCTGCTGCGCGGGGATTTGCTCGGGCAGTATCAGTACCCGTTCATCGACGTGGCCACCCTTGGTTATCCACAAGTGTTCGTGAATGCCGGGGGGATTTTGGCGGGGTTTGTGCTGATCGCGTTGGCGGTGGTGGGGCTGGATAAAGTTATCAAGCCCCGACCTTGATTCACGCTTCTTCACTGCCCTCGGCGCGCCAGTAGCCGACGGCCTTGAGGAACGTTTCATCGACCTTGTGCGTATCCAGCAGCACCCGGCGTACCTGGCGCGACACTTTGGTTTCGGTCGCGACGAAGCTGTACAGCGAGCCGCTCGGCAGCGTCAGGTTCTGCACGGTTTCCAGCAGATCATCCTGGCCGCGAATGACCCAGATCACCTCGACATCGGCCCGGCTGTGCAGGACCTGTTTTTCTGCGGTATTCGCGATCTCGATCACCGCCAGCACCTTTCGCCCGGCCGGCAGTTCTTCCAGGCGACGACCGATGGCCGGCAGCGCGGTTTCGTCGCCGATCAGCAGGTAGCTGTCGAACATATCCGGCACGATCATCGAGCCCCGTGGCCCGCCGATGTACAGGTGCTGACCCACCTTGGCCTGCTCGGCCCAGGTGGAGGCGGGGCCGTCTCCGTGCAGCACGAAGTCGATGTCCAATTCGCCAATGTCCAGGTCAAAACGCCGTGGCGTGTAGTCGCGCATGGCCGGCTGCGGGCCGTCTCCCTTGATGCTGAACGTCGGGCTTTCCAGCGCCGCTTGCTCGGCGGCATTCTGCGGGAACAGCAGCTTGATGTGATCGTCGCTTCCCAGGCTGACAAAGCCCGCCAGTTCCGGCCCGCCCAGGGTGATGCGGCGCATGCGCGGGGTGATGTCGACCACGCGCAGTACGTCGAGGCGGCGGCGTTTGATTTCGTGGGTCACGCGGTGGATGGCTTGTGTATTCATTAGGCTTTCCCATCGGCAATGGCTTGGGCGGTGCCGTTGAGCAGCGCCGCGACACGAACGATTTCTTCCGGGCTCCAATGCCCGTGGTGCGAATGCAAGGCGTGACGCAGGTTGTGCACCGCCTCGTGGATTTCCGGCGGGCGATCCTGGCCGCGCAGCGAGCGCTTGCTCACCTCCATGCGCTGGCGAATGCCGTCGAGGGCCACCGCCTGTTCGCTTAAGAAGAGACGACCGGCGTCGGTGATTGTGTAGCGTTTTTTTCCAGCGTCGGCGTCACCGCTGATCAATTCGCTCTCTTCGAGGAAGGTCAATGTGGGGTAGATCACCCCGGGGCTCGGGCTGTAGGCGCCGTCGAACAGGGCTTCGATCTTGCGGATCAGGTCGTAGCCGTGGCAGGGCTGTTCGGCAATCAATGCCGGCAGCAGCAACTTCAAATCACCCGGGGCGAATACCCGTGGGCCGCGGCCGGCACGTTCGCGGCCTGGACGTTTCTCGAAGCCGTCACCGGGTTCACGGTGGGAATGATGGTCTCTCATTGTCATGCTCTCCTTGTGTGGATAAGACATAACGTAAGATATATCTTAAGAGATGCATAGCCACAGACGACCAACGGTCAAGTCTGGCCTATCGCACATTGCAAGCATTTGGATTGACTTCCTAGTGGTGTGGCGACCCAACTAAGATTAGAGTTGAAACTCGTACTTTCAAAGAAGCTTTTATAACTTATGTTGTTTTTACGTGCGGTGTTTTCCTACGGAATATTCACAATAAACGTTGTTGAATAATTCATGTAGTCCATGTCTTACGGAGAAAATTAAAGTTTTGGCAAAGTGCCATATTTTTCTGTATTTGCCCGCATACATTGGCTACGAAGGCATGGGAAGCAGCCTGCATACCTGTTTTTAAAGTTAGTGGATCATTCCTCTCGCGTTGCACTCACTTACGTCTCGCTGCAGCGGACCTCATTGTGTGTTGAATTCACTGTTCAACTTTCAATGGGGCACTAACTTGTCCTCAAAACAGGAACTCATCATGTTCAAGAAGTTTGCAATTGCTGCTCCATTGGCCTTTCTGGCATTGAACGCCTCGACGGCCTTCGCTGCTGGCGAAGCCAACCACACCGTCAACATCAAGGCGAATATCCCTACCACGGTGTTCCACGCGCAGCCACGTGATCCGAACTTCGGCCGCGACGAAACCCTGGCCTACAACATCGTCAGCGGTGAGCTGGCGCCGTTGAGCGCTATCTACGACCTGAAGAACACCAGTGGTTCGGTCCACGCCTACATCGAAGGCGGCCCGGCTGTTCTGTTCAACGGCAACGTCGCGCAGAACATCCCGCTGACCACCACCCTGCACGGCGTTGAACTGACCGGCACGCCAAAAGAAGTGGTGAACGAAGCCGACTCCACCCCGGGCGTGGGGGCTGAACTGCGCATCGTGGCAGCTAAGCCTACGGCCACCCAGCGTGGTGCCTACACCTCCGCTGTGGCGCTGGTGTTCGATGCGGTGCCGCCAACGCCAGCACCTTGATGGTGTAGGTGCCCACCGGGCTTTCTTGCCCGCGGGCATTTGCGTTCGGGCCGGCCGATTTTCCCCCATTGGTCGGCCTGTTTTTTATCAAGTCTCCTGGCCCTCAGAGAGTTCCTTTCATGTTCCCGATGACGCCCATCGCGGTTGCGCTTGCGCTAGTGATTTGTACGAGTGCCTTGGCCGCGCCCACGTCAGGCACCGTCACGCCTGGCAGTTTGTTGACCCAGGCTCAGGGTTTGCCTGCCGGGTTCGGCGACCATTTTTTCGACGTACCGCTGGCGGTACAGGTCGAACTGGATCAGCAACCCCTGGGGGAAGCCTTGATTGTGCTGTCCCAGGACGAACGGGTGACGCTGCTGGAGTTCACCGATACCGGCGACAGCAAAGTCCCCGCCACCACCCGAGACACCTGGCAAGCCTTGCTGGAGAGCGGCGTCGGCCTTGGCGCATGCACCCAGGCGTGCCCGCAGCAACTGGTGTCAGTGCACTACAACCTGGAAAGCTCGCTGCTGTCGATCATCACCCAGAACGTCGAACACACCAGCGACGCACCGCGTTTTCACGCGCAGCCCGAAGGCGGTAGCCGTGGTTTGATCATCAACAACCAGCTCAACCTCAACGGCGGCCAGGAAGAAAACCTGGGCGGACGTTATGGTTTGCAAGCCAGTGCCAGCCTGGGCAATTGGACCCAGGTGTTCAACTTGCAGCTGGCGCGCCAGAGTGGCGACGAAGAACAACTGCGCCATGCAATCCATGAGCTGTATACCCAGCGAGAACTGGAAGGCCAGTTTTTGCGCCTGGGCCATTTCACCCCCAATTCCGACGGCCTGACCCGGCAGTTGCGCAGCTTTGGCGCCAGCCCGGATACCGCGTTAGGCGTCATGTACGGCAGCTCCGACAGCCTGGCGATCAACAATGCCAAGGCCAGCGTTTATCCGATCTACGTCACCGCCAATCGCCAGGCCGCCGTGGAGATTTACCGTAACGGTCTGCTGATCAACACCCAGGCGGTCGCGGCCGGTTTGCAGACCCTGGACACGCGGCCGTTGCCCGGCGGCATCTACGAAGTCGAAGTGCGCCTGGTGGAAGACGGCCTCACCGTCAGCACCTCCCAAGAGCTGGTGTACAAACCCAGCAACTGGCGCAACGTCGATGACCGCTGGCGCTACAACCTGTTTGCCGGACGCGAAACCAAGCTGTTCAGCAACTGGGATGAACAGTCTTCCGGCTCGATCACCGCGGGTGCCTCGGTCAATTACCTGGTGCATCCCCGGGTGATTCTCGGCCTGTCGGCGCGGGAAGTGCGTGAGCAACTGCAATACGGCGGTTCGGTGGACTGGACGGTGGCCAACAACACCAGCCTCTACACCAACCTCTACCAGACCCGCGAACACGGCACCGGCCTGGACGTTCAGGGCCTCTACACGTTTGGCGCCACCAACCTGGTGCTCAGCCATAACCGCAGTTGGCTCGACACCCGCGACACCTTCGAGACCCTGCCCGACGGCACCCGCCTGCGGCGCAACACCTTTGTTGGCCAGACCAGTAACTCGGCACTCTCGGTGAACCACCGGGTCGACGCGCGCAATTCCTGGAACCTGCGCCTGTCCCACAGCGAGGGCAATGCCGAAGGCGCAGGGCTCGACCTGGGCTGGAGCCGCCGCGACACCTTGTGGGGCAGCGACGCCAACTGGCGTTTCTCGGTGTTCGACCGACCGGGCACGTCCGGCACCAACGACAAGCGCAACCGCGGCGTGGACCTCTCTGTGAGCCTGGCCCTGGGCGGAGATGGCCGGCAGATTTCCGGCAGCATCGGCACCCGCACCGCGCGGGACGGCGGTCGCGATAACAATGCGTCGGTCACCGTTCGCCAGGACCTCACCGACCACCTGCTGCAAAGCGTCTCGGCCACCGCCATCACCGACACCTACGGCGTCGGGTTCTCGGGAATGGCCAGTTTCGACAGTGATGTGGTCAGCGGCGACGGCTTTATCCAGCGCAGCTCGTTCAACGGCGACCTCAGCGGCGGCCTGAACCTGCACAGCACCTTCGTTGCCGGTGGCGACCAGATGCTGATGACCAGCCAGTACCAGAGCAATGGCGCGGGCATGATCGTCGACGTCGAAACCGATCTGGATGAGATCACCCTGCGTGCCGACGACTTCAGCGGCGGCGGCGCCATCCTGCGTCCTGGGCGCAACTTCGTACCGGTGGCGGCCTACAAGAGCAGCACGGTGAACTTCGACTTCGACGGCAACCACCCACCGGCGGCCAATATCCAGCCGGCGCGGACCACCTACCACCTGAACAAGGGCGGGGTGGACTACCGGAAAATCACCGTCATGAAAACCGTGTCGGTACTCGGGCGCCTGCTCGATGCCCAGGGCCAGCCGCTCAGGGGGCATCACGTGATCAACCACGCCAGCCGTGGGGTCAGCGAGGCCGACGGGTTCTTCTCCATGGAAATGAGCGCCAGCTCGCCAACCCTCGAAGTGCGCTACCGCAACCAATTGCTGTGCCAGTTCCGCCTGGACCCGGCCACCTCCGCCAATGAACAGGACGTGTTGATGATCGGTGACCTGCGCTGCACGCCGGACACCTTGGCTGAAAACACTTTCCAGACCGAGACCGCTGGTTAAGGACGTCTTATGAAAAAGCAGTTTGAGCGAAATGTGTTTGGCCTTTTGTTGGCAGGCTTATTGGGGGCGTTGTTTGCAGAGCCCGCGAGCGCGCTCAGCCAAAACATTACCGCTGTCTTCCGGCCTGATCCTGCAAACCCGATGAAAAACGACTTTGTGAACACGACGCCGGTGACGGGCATTTGTGCAGGGCACATGCCCGTGCGGTGCAAACAGATGGGAATTTTCACCATCCGGATTGATGACGCGTTTCGAGCGACCGCTATTGCGCCCATTGAGGCGTTTCACGAAGACCCGCGCAAAGGCGCAATGTGGCAAGTGCCTTCGCAGTGGCGCGATGTACAGGTCACCCATGCGCGCACCGGCGAAGTTGAGACGGTGCAAATGCGGATTGCCGGCATTGGGCACCGTTGGGATATTCGACCGAACACCAGCGCATGGGCACGGCCAGGTTTTTCCTGGCAAGGACAGTGGATGAGCGCTCCTGCCCCTTGCCAGAGCACCGGGTTCCTTACCGGCGCTTCATCCCTCGCCTTATTTTTCTGGCTGGTGCCGGAAAACGCTGGTGTGTGCAGTCGTTTTCCCGGAACCACCATCACCTATTTTCAATATCGCACTCTCGAATTCGCCTATGCGCTCAAGACCCCAAACCCGTTGGGCATGTCATCGGGTGAGTACACGGGCAGCCTGACTTACACCATGGGGCCGGGTTTGGATTTCGACTTCGGTGATGTGGTCATCCCGAATGACTCGCAACTGACGCTGAATTTTAATCTGTCGGTGGAGCACGACTTAAAAGTCGACCTCCCACCCGGCGGCAACCGCATCGAACTGATCCCCGACGGCGGCTGGCAAGCCTGGCTCAACCGTGGACGCTCGCCCACGCGGCTGTACCGCGACCAGACCTTCCGCATCGCCGCCAGTTCGCGTTTCAAGATGCAGCTGGAATGCTCGATCGTCATGGGCAACACCTGCGGCCTGCGCAATGCCAATGGCGATGAGGTGCCGTTGCAGGTCGCCGTGACCCTGCCCAGCGGCATCGATGGGCGCGGTAACCAGGCCGTGCTCAAGCGCCCGTTGCGCCTGGACGGTGACGGCACCGAACTGTTCCAGCCGCTGTTCTACGTGAACGACCGCCCGGGCACCTTGCACTTCGAGGTGTTGCGCGACGACATGGCCGACATGCTCAACCAGCCGGGCAGTACCTATTCGGGCGTGGCGACCGTGATCTGGGACTCGGAAATTTAGATCGGCCCCACTCCAACGGCGGGCCAGGCCCGTCGCAGTCAATCAACGAGGCGAAGTAAACGATGAAACAAGCAGTGTTATGGATCGGGTTGTGCCTGATGTCGCTCACCGTCCAGGCCGGGCCGCTGATCAACGTCGGGGTGGTGTACGACTACCTCGAAAGTGATCGCAGTTCCTACCTCAAGCGTGTGTTCAATGGCGGCACCAGCACCGCGTTCATCAAGGTCAACGTGTTGGAAATTGTCTACAACGCAGATGGCACCACCCGCGAAATCCCGGTGCCCTCGATCATCGATGACAAGGGCGTCACGACCAGTCGCGACGGCCTGATGGCCAGCCCGTCGCGACTGATCGTGCCGGTAAACGGCCGGCAGGGCACTCGCCTGTTGTACATGGGGCCGCGCGACAAGGAACGCTATTTCCGCCTGCGCTTTATCCCCGTGGTCCCGGAAAAAGACGACAACTTCGGTATCAGCGACGAGGAGCGCGCCGACTACAAGGATCACCTGGCGGCCGGAATCAACGTGATGGCCGGCTACGGCACGGTGTTTTTCGTACGGCCCAAGGATGCGCGGTTCGACACCCGCATCAACGAAAGGCCTGACCAATACCAACTGCGTAACGCGGGCAACAGCACCGTGGTGCTCGACGAGTTCCACGACTGTTCGGTGACCAACCCCACTGACTGCGTGCCCACCACCAAGCACCACATCCTGCCCGAGCGACAACTGACGTTCGAGAAAAAACCGGGCCGGCGCTACAGCTTCGTGCTGGTGGAAGGGCTGGATAAAAAACCGCTGAAGGTCGAGAAGACTAACGGGTGATCATGATGTTCAAGCAGCTGACAAGATTCGGTGTACTGGCGGCCTGCATGCTGGCGGGCGCACCCACCTCGGCGATCCAGGAACGTCACTCGTTCGATGTCTCGGTGACCATCCCGGTAAACGAGGCCTATGTGCTGCCGTCCGAACCTGACTGGATGGGCCAGGACCAACTGCTGGCGTGGAACCTGGTGACCTCGCAACTGAGCCGCCTGCGCAAGAACTTCGACGTCAAGCACCTCAACGGCGGCGTCGCGGCCCGCCTTGGGGCCGAGCCGTACTTGTTTAATGGGCGTAACCGTATCGACCTGCAGGTGCAGTTCAACCAGGTAGCGCTGACCCTCGACCCGGTGGAAGTGGTCGGCGCCGCTGAAGCACGAGTGGGACGCCGGGCCGAGCTGGACATCGCCGCCGTAGAGCCCGAAGGCGGCTATCGCGGCGGCGAGTACTACGGCACGGTGCACCTGGTGTTCGATTTCCTGGCGCCGTGATTGCCTACTCAGTGCTGGCCTTGAGCAAGGCTTCACGGGTCAGACGCCGCGCCAGCTCGTTATAGTCATGCTGGATATGGTCGTAGAAACCCAGCACCGTGCTGTCTGAAAACGCCTCTTCAGTAAGCACCACGCTGTACGGGATCACCAGATCGTCGGCCAGGCGGGTCAACTGCTCGCGCACACTGTCCGTCGGCCCAGCGACCCATTGCTCGTGCAATTCGAGCAGGTCCTGCAGGTGGCTGCCGGCCTCCGTGCGCAGCCTGCGCTGGGCGTTGAAGGCGCCCAGATAGGCCTCGTGCAGATAATCGCTCCAGAACGGCTGCTCCAGCAGGCCATTGATCAGACCATCGCCTTGTTGCAGCTGGCGAATGGCGTGCGCCGCTCGGTCGAGATGGGCCTGAGTGACCTGGGCCGTGTTGCGATACACCATGTGTTCAGACAGCCATGGCAGGTCCAGGCGTGCCTTCAGCCCAGTTTGATAGGCGAGGTACACCTGCACGTCATCCACCTGGCCTTGACCGATGCCGAGTGTTTGTCCCAGGCCGCCTTCGTTGATCGGCAGGGTACGGCGCCGCACTTCTTCGCGGGCCAGACGGTTGACTTGGTCCAGGCGCCAGGCTTGCCGCGCCAGTTTTACCAGGCGGCTTTCGCGCTGGAGCATAGCCTGTGGGGCGTCGTCCTTGAGGATCTGCTCAAGCAGGGTTTCGACGCCCATGCGATTGAAGATATGCGCGCCGGCATCCGCGCAATTGGGCGGCGTCGCGGCCAGGCTGAAGATGCGTTCACGAAAGCTCGGGTTCTGGTCCACCGTGAACAGCAACTGCCACACCCGGATGGCCAAATCTTCCCGCCCCTGCTGGAACAGTTGCGCGTCGATCTCGGTCTGGAACTCCACGGGTGGACGCAGCAGTTTGAACAGGTCAAACAAGCCCTGGGAGCCATGCTCCTGTTCCACGTCCTCCCAGACTTTGATGGCCTCGTCGCGCGCCTCGCCGCTCAAGCCAATCAGCCAGTATTCACGGTCGGACGGCTTGCTGCGCGGCGTGGTGCGGTAGGGATCGAAACCGAAGGCACGCCGATACGCGACCACGCGATCTTCGTCTGCCGGTTCCAGGCGGCTGCGGTCGAGCCAACTGCTGGCGACGATGCGGGCGCCCACCGAATCTTCGGCGAACGGTGGAACGCTGGTGATTCGGGTGTGGGTCAGGTCCAACTCAGGGATGGCCAGCCTTGGACTGTCGAGGCCCGCCGGCCATTGGCTGATGCCGGTCCTGCGCAAGGTCAGTCGCCGCAGTTCGGGCAGCGGGCCGATGTCCGGCGGCACGCTCATCAATGCGTTGCCCTCCAGGTTCAGCGAGCGGAGCAAGGGCAGGTGCTTGAGTGCCTCGTAGTCGTAGCGGCCCCAGCGGATCGGGTTGTCGCGCAGGTTCAGCGCGGTCAGTGCTTTCATGTCGGTCAGTTGGGACGGCACACCGGTCAGTTCATTCTCGGACAGGTCGACGATGCGCGTGGCGGGGAAATTGTCGAGAAAGCCCATTTCCTCGTCCTTCAGACGCGTGCCGCTCAGGTTCAGGCGGGTGACATGGCTGAAGTCCGCCCGCAGCGGCTCCATGTGTTGCACGTAGCGCCCCAGCACCAGATTGCTCAAGTCCAGGAGCGTGCCGCGCGGCTGTGGTTGTGGCGGCAACATGCGCAGGTAGGCGCCGTCTTCCCAGCAGCTTTGCAACTCTTTGATGATCAGCCCGCGCATGAGCAGCTCGTTTTGCGCGAGCACGCTGCCGACCGCGCCGAGAGGACGCTGTTTGCGGAGGCTGCGCAAGTCTTCGCCCAGCAACCGGTGGTCGGCCTCCAGCGTGCCCAGCAGCGCCTTACCTTGCGCAGTGTCGAGGAACGGCGAGACGCTGGCGATCTCTTCTGCGTTCAGCCGTGGGCACAGCTTGGTCAGGGTCTCTGCGGGCGTCGGTGCCGGGGCGGGTTGCCTGCGAAACAGGCGGCGGAAGGCCTCGAAGCCAGGTTTTTGCAGCAGGCGTTGGGTGCTGCGGTCGTCGGCCAGGCGCCCGGTCGGCGGTTCCAGCAGGGTGCGGCGCACGGCCAATGGTTCAAGTTGCGCCCTGAGCCAGGCCTTGAGGTTTTCACCCTGGCCAGGGCGCAAATCAACAGCCCCGTCAGGAAGCACGCGCAACAGCGCTTCGAAAAAACGGTAGTGCGCGGGCGGTGTCGACGCCGGTACCCCGTGGATCCGGTAGCGGCCCTGACCCTGGTAGATCAGGACTTTCTGTGTGGCGGCCGCCGCCGGGCCTACCCGACACCGCAAGGCGCCCTCCGGCGATTGCTCATGGATGGCGATACTCAGGTCCCCCAAAGCATCGGTGTTCAGACGCAGGAGATTGAGGACCATGCGCTCGGTGTCCGGCGTCAGCAGGGCATCGTCATGCAAGCCTTCACTGGCGTGGCTGGCGCGGATTTCGTTGGCCAGTTCCCGGGCGAGGTTTTTCAGGCGCAGAGGGATGCGCTGTTCACGGCTCATCAGGTCCAGTTCCTGGGGCGATGTGCGCAGTAGCAGCGTCGTCACCAGCTCTGCGGGCAACTGCGGGAACTGCTGTTGAATCAGTTGACCGTGAGGGGTGTCCAGCACTTCGCGTGCGCTGTAGAGGTGATTGAACATCGCAACGGTGTGTGGCGTGAGCCGATCGGCCAATTGGTTGCGCAGCGCCGCGACCCGCGCGGTTTGGGTCTCGGGCAGGGGCGAGGGCAGCAGGGCGTCGAGTTCTTTTTCGTTGAGAAACGCGAGGATTCGCTCCGGCAACGAGCCGGCCTGCACCTGCGCATGGCTGATGTTCAGGGTGTCGGCGGGCAATGCATCGGCGGCGCCATAACGCATGGCGTAGCCGCTCAGGTCCGGTTCGATGAACACGTCGATGGCTTTGTGCGACGGCCAGCCAGGTAACTCAGTGGTGGTTTGCACCGACCAGTTGGTCGGCAGCTCGGCCGGGGCGCCGGTGCGGATGCGCTGGGGTGTCTGTTCGACGTGCCGACGCAGTTGCAGGCGCTTGAGGCTGTCGGCCAGCAGTGGCGGAGGAGGGGAGCGGTCGGCATACATCATGCGCAGGGCGCCGTCGTGAGTTCCGCTGGTGGCGCAGGCTTGTGCCCGTTGCGCGGGAGTGAGGCCTTCCACCAGAAGAGGACCAAGGCGCTCGTGCAGCGCCGCGCGGTCCCAGGTGCGCGGGTCTTCACCTTCATGCAGCCAGGCGCCGTTGTCATTGTGTTCGAGTCGCGGGGAATAGGCCTCGGGGCGGGTCGGGTGCTGGATGCGGTAGGTGTCACTGGCGGCCTCGTGCGCGACCACGTAATGGCGGTCCTTCAGGCGCAGGATGCGTTGGTTCTGATGCTCGTGAAGACCCAGCGCGTCGGGCTGTGCATCGGCCGGCAATTGCAGATCATGCCGGGCATAGGGCGCCAGATCCGGGTTCCACAGGCGTGGTTGCCCGTTGACCTCGACCACCCGCAGATCATCGACGAACAGCGAGCGCCGCAACGCACCGCCCACGGCGGCACCGGCGGCAAACGTGCCCAGTTGCACCACCTCGCTGGTCACGCTCACCACATGTTCGGCGGCTTCGCGATATTGGCCCTCGGCCAGGTCGACGACCCCTTCAATGATCTCGCTGCTCAATTGATAAACGGTGTAGGCCAGCATCAACTCACCGAGAAACGGCACGAACGGCGTGATCACCATCAGGGCGGCGTTGAAGATATCCGTGATCATTTTCGTGGCGTTGTCCCACCAGGCCCAACGCTCGGCGCTGTCGGCATCGGAGGTGGACACCGCCATGCTGCGCCCGTCATTGAGGATTTTATTCAGCGCCTGCTGGTAGCGGTGTTCCCACAGGTCTGCGTCGATCCTGATGGCTGAAAACGGCAGCCGTTGGCCCAGCCCCGCAAAGAAGTGCCCGCGTCGGTTATGCCCGACAAACTCGCTGAAGAACTGCTGATAGGTTTGCTGGCCGCGTGACGGGACCGCTGCGTTGGCGTGCAGCTTGCGTGTCAGATCCGTCATGAACGCCACGCTGGAGTCGTATTCCTTGACGGGACTTTCGGGGTCATGAGGGATGTAGGCGATCAGTTTCGACACGCTGGACACGCGGTCCAGATCCGCCGCAATCAGCAGTATGCCGGCCAGTGGCGCATCCAGGATGTTCAAACGGTAGAACTGCAGCACCCCGCGCTCACCGCGCAGTGCTTGCAGCAGCACTGCGCACGCCGCGGGCCCCAGGTCCTTTTTCAGCACGGCCAATTGCGCGGCAGCCTTGAGCGCGGCCTTTTGGCTGGCAATGATGCGGGTCTTGAGCGTGGCGCGCAGGGCGAGGTCGGTCGGCAACAGATGCTGGTTCAGGTGTTGTTGATAGCGGGCGCCGAGGTTCAGTTCGCGGCACAGCGTCTTGAACTGCAGAAGGGGCATTCGCTCGGCCAGTGGCAGGATGTCGAAGTGGCCTCGGGCGTCCGGTTGGGTGATATAGCAGGAGTCTTTTTCAAAGCTTTCACCGGCGGCGAAGTTATGCAACGCCGCATCCAGCAACGACACTCT
The DNA here is from genome assembly GCF_052113765.1 of Pseudomonas sp. W22_MBD1_FP4. Taxonomy (NCBI): domain Bacteria; kingdom Pseudomonadati; phylum Pseudomonadota; class Gammaproteobacteria; order Pseudomonadales; family Pseudomonadaceae; genus Pseudomonas; species Pseudomonas sp. W22_MBD1_FP4. The sequence goes on from NZ_JBGQOI010000021.1 coordinate 25,293, forward strand.
GCGGGTGGTCACCCCCTTGGAAATATCCAACGCATACCAAGGCAGTTGCGTGGGGATATACAGGTTGAGGTAGGTGGTTTTGACGTTCAGGTCCAGGCCGTGTTTTTCGCGGATGGCCTCCTGCAGCAGCGGCTCGGAAAAACCATACAGGTCCTGCACGTCGCGAAGGTGTTGGTCCACGGCGTTTTGTGCGCGCCAGCCCTCGGCATTCGCCAACTGCAGCGTGGTGTGTTGATCGGGTGAGGCGCTGGCGTACCAGTCCGGTCGGGGCAGTCTGGTGCTGTTAAACACGCTGATTCGGGCGGGGACGGCGGTGGTGAGCCAGTCGGGAATTCTATGCTGGATCAGCGCGTAATGAGGCCCCTTGTAGGGCGTTGCCAGAGGACTGGCAGAAGGGGGGGATTCGGGCATGCAATGGCGCTCGCTAAGGGATTCGAAGCCATTAGCGTATCCACTGAAGACTAGAACAAAAGCTCAAAATCCTGGGCGGTTCGGTGCGTTGAGCACCCGTTATTCGAATGAAAGATGCGCATAACTAACACCCTGTTTCGGCGGTTGGCACAGGGTCTGCGCGTCGGGTTGCAGGTAAGGCGTGAGGATCGGTGCCATACCCTTGAGCACCTGCACCGGCAGCGCCGACGTGAACGTGAATTGCTGCGCCGAACTGCCCGGAACGAATGCGGTGAGGGTGCCGAAGTGGTGCTCGCCGATATAGAACACGAACGTCGCGGTGCGGTTGATGGACTTGGAACTGAGCACACGCCCACCGGCGCCGATGGCTTCGATGCGGTTGTCGCCGGTACCGGTCTTGCCGCCCATGATCAAGGGTGTGCCGTCAGTCAGCTTGAAACTGCCGGCCACGCGTTTGGCGGTGCCGGCGTCCACCACTTGCGACAACGCGCCACGCAGGGCGGTGGCGACTTCGCTGGGCATGACGCGTTTGCCGCGATCGGGGTTGTTGACCAGGCGGGTTTCATAGGGCGTGTCGGCGGCAAAATGCAGGCTGTCGATGCGCAGGGTCGGTTCGCGCACGCCGTCGTTGAGGATGATCCCCACCAGTTCCGCCAGCGCAGCGGGGCGGTCGCCGGAGCTGCCGATGGCCGTGGCCAGCGATGGCACCAGATGGTCGAAGGGGTAGCCGACTGCCTGCCAGCGCTGGTGAATATCCAGAAACGCTTCGATTTCCAGCATGGTGCGGATGCGACTGTCACGGGCGCTCTTGTGGCGGCTCTTGAACAGCCAGCCATAGACTTCCTGGCGCTCATGCTCACTGGCGGCGACGGCCTGGGTGAAGGTGGCGTCGGGGTGTTCCAGCAAGTAGCCGAGCAACCACAATTCCAGCGGATGGACCTTGGCGATGTAGCCTTGGTCCGGCAGGTCGTAGGCGCCGGGGCCGTAGGCCTGATAGAGCTTGGTCAGGCGCTCGTCGCTGAGTTTTTCCGGTTCCTTGCTCTTGAGGTGAGCGCGCACGAACCCATTGAAACTCTGCTGGCTGGCCTGGGGCAGCAGGTAGCGGTGCACGGCGGCCAGGCGTATGGCGGTGGGGTGCATGCTGTCGAGGAAGGTGTCGAGCCGCGCCTGGGTGTCCTTGTTGCGGTAGCGTTTCCAGAAACGCAGCAGAAAGGTGGTGCCCTCACGGTCGGCGAACTGGGCCAGGTATTCCTGGCGGCGCGGGTCGCTGTCGTCCTTGAGCAACTCGGCGCTGTTGTTGGGGCCGTGGTAGGTGCTGTAACGCACTAGGTCGCGCATCAGGCGAATGAACGGCAGGTTGATCGACTCGCGCAGGGCATCGCGCAGGCTCGGGCTGCGACCATTGTCTTCGTTGCGAAAATTGTGGAAGCGGTGCAGGCCGCCACCGGTGAAAAAGCTCTCGCCAGGGCTGGCGGAATACTGCCGGTCGAGGGCTGCGTCGAGCATCTTCGCGAGGCTGCGGTCGGTGCTTTGCGCCAAGTAGTCCACGGCCCAGCGCGACAGGCGATCCTGCTCGTCGACGCTGACTTTTTTCAGTGCAGCGGCGGGCTGTGCGCCATAGCGATCATGCAGTTCGCTGATGATCTGCAAGTAGGTGGTCAGTACCCGTAGCTTGGCGGTGGAGCCCAATTCCAGCTTGCTGCTCTCGTTGATGTCGAAGGGTTGGTCGGTGTTGTCGGTCTGCACACGCACCCGTGCGCCGTCGGCGGTCATCTCGTAGAGGGTGAAGCTGTAGCGCACTTGCGCGGTGCTGGCCGGCGTCAGCAGCCGTGGCCCGAGCAGGCCCAGTTGCGCGGCGAAGGCAGGGTCAGCGAGCTGCTTGAGGTAGGCGGTGGCCTGGGTTTGCAGGTCGTTCTGCAAGGTGCTGGTGGCGGCCAGATCGAGGCGGTCGAGGTCGTACAGCGATCGGTTGAGCAGCGCGGCCAGGCGACTGCGCGCAACGCTGATGCCCTTGTTGGTCTCGATCGGTTGCAAGGTCGGTTGCTGCTGCCAGTCGCGGTACGTCACCTGACTCGCCAGCGCGGCATCGGCCAGGGCCGGTTCAATGACGCCGTTCTGTTTGAGCAGACGCAGGTGGCTGTCGGTCAGGTCCGCAAGTTCCGGGCGGCCTTTGGACAAGTAATGGGACGGCCGGCGCTGGGCGATCATCAGCGACAAGACTTCGCGCAGGGCCACACCTTTTTGCTCGAGGTTGCCAGTGCCGGCGTCGGCCAGCAGCGCATTGGTGCGCTTGAAGTCGGCGCCGTACCACACCCGCAGACCTTCGGCCATGCCGTGCACTTCACCATGGCCAGGCACGGCGGACAGCGGAACGCTGTTGAGGTAATCGCGCACGACGTTCTGGCGCGCGAGCAAGGTCTGCGGGCCGTCCTGGTAGGCGCGCACGCTGGCAGAAAACATCTGGCGCAGCTTCTCGCTACCGGACAGGGTCAGGCCGTCGGGGGAGTGGCGGTATTTTTCCAGTTGGGTGGCGAGGGTGCTGCCGCCGGCGCTTTGCCCGGGCAGGTGCAGCACGCGGGCGACTTGCGACCACGCGGCCTTCGCGAAGCGCGGCCAGTCCACCGCCGGGTTGGCCTGGGGCTGTGCGGGGTCCAGCAGGTCACGGTTTTCGATGAACAGCAGGCTGCTGACCACCACCGGCGGGATCGCGGTGAAGTCCGGGTAAAACTGCTGGGGGTAGCTGAACTGGTACAGCGGCGTGGCGCGGCAGTCGTTGATCGACAGGCCGGCCTGGATTTTTTCGGCGTAGGGCACAAACAGCCCGTGGGCGGTGTAGTCCATCAAGGCGTCGGAAAACTGCGCCTGGCTCTGGATCAGGAAATTGCGCTTGAGCAGGCGTGGCAGGAATTCATCGATGGCGCTGTAGCCCAGGCGTTTGTCGAAGGGCCCTTCACCGGGGTAAACGATGCGGTCGCTGGCGCCGGGCTCCACCGTGTAGCTGAGGGTCGTGGCCAGACGGCTCAGTTCGCGGGACTGCCAGTCGGCGCTGCGCATTTCGCGCTGGGCGACATACGCTGCGGCAATCAGCGCGATCACCAGTAGCAGCCACACCATTCGCCACCTGTACAACCGCTTGCGGGGGCGTCGTGGCAATGGCTGTTCATCCTCGCTGTCGGCAGGCGCCGCAGCTTTGGTTGAATCGGTTTGCCATAAAGCGCCCATAGTCGATTGATCCCATCCCGGCAGATTGATCGGACTTGTCTCAAGCGTAGACGCTGATTGGCTTGCGTGAGGAATTTGTCGACCGGGCCGGGCATGGGCAAAGCCCGATGACAGCGTAGGTGGCTTGAAGGGTCGCACCATTGGTGTGCGATACTCCCACCGCTAAATCGTATTAAGGCGGCAATTCCCGCTGAATATTGCCTTTTATAGAGTGAAAATCACTGGGTTGAGCTTTTTATACTGCATCCCCCCGATCTGGCCCCGCCGGACCGGTTTGCCCACAAGGTGAACCGGCGATGGCATGTCACGGCAGACCCGCCGCGACGTGCTGGACTCGGAGGCTCATATCCAATAACAAGACGAGGTTGTATCCCTATGCCAGTCGGCAACCACCTGCCCCATGGCGAGACCGCTTCGGGCGGCCCGCTCAAACGCGAACTGGGTGAGCGGCATATCCGCCTGATGGCGCTCGGCGCCTGTATCGGTGTCGGCCTGTTCCTCGGCTCGGCCAAGGCCATCGAAATGGCCGGCCCGGCCATCATGCTCTCCTACATCATCGGCGGCCTGGCCATCCTGGTGATCATGCGCGCCCTCGGCGAAATGGCCGTGCATAACCCGGTGGCCGGCTCGTTCAGTCGTTATGCCCAGGATTATCTCGGCCCGTTGGCGGGCTTTCTGACCGGCTGGAATTATTGGTTCCTGTGGCTGGTGACCTGTGTGGCCGAGATCACCGCCGTGGCGGTGTACATGGGCGTGTGGTTCCCCGACACCCCGCGCTGGATCTGGGCCCTGGCGGCGCTGATCAGCATGGGCACCATCAACCTGATCGCGGTAAAAGCCTTTGGTGAGTTCGAGTTCTGGTTCGCGCTGATCAAGATCGTCACCATCATTGCCATGGTGATCGGCGGCGTCGGCATCATCGCCTTCGGCTTTGGCAACGACGGCGTGGCGCTGGGGATTTCGAACCTGTGGGCCCACGGCGGCTTCATGCCCAATGGCGTGCAGGGTGTGCTGATGTCACTGCAGATGGTGATGTTCGCCTACCTCGGCGTGGAGATGATCGGCCTCACCGCCGGTGAAGCGCGCAACCCGCAGAAGACTATTCCGAGCGCAATCGGGTCGGTGTTCTGGCGCATCCTGTTGTTCTACGTGGGCGCGTTGTTCGTGATCCTGTCGATCTACCCGTGGAATGAAATCGGCACCCAGGGCAGCCCGTTCGTGATGACCTTCGAGCGTCTGGGCATCAAGACCGCAGCGGGCATCATCAACTTCGTGGTGATCACGGCGGCGCTGTCGTCGTGCAACGGCGGCATCTTCAGCACCGGGCGCATGCTCTACAGCCTGGCGCAGAACGGCCAGGCGCCGGCCGCGTTCGCCACCACGTCGAGCAACGGCGTGCCGCGCAAAGCCTTGCTGCTGTCGATCTTCGCCTTGCTGCTCGGCGTGCTGCTCAACTACCTGGTGCCGGAGAAAGTTTTCGTCTGGGTCACGTCCATCGCCACCTTCGGCGCAATCTGGACCTGGGTGATGATCCTGTTGGCCCAGCTCAAGTTTCGCAAGAGCCTGAGCCCGGCCGAGCAGAAAGCCCTGAAGTACCGCATGTGGCTGTACCCGGTCAGTTCGTACCTGGCGCTGGCATTTCTGGTGCTGGTGGTGGGCCTGATGGCGTACTTCCCGGACACCCGCATCGCGCTGTACGTCGGTCCGGTGTTCCTGGTGCTGCTGACCGTGTTGTTCTACGTGTTCAAGCTGCAACCGAACACCGCCAACGCGGCGCCAGTGCACTCCGCCTGACGCCTGGCAAGGCCCGCTGCGTGCGGCGGGCCTTACCCTTCAGCTGGCCTGCGTGACCAGCTTGTGCGACTGATCCAGGCGCTTGTTGAATTCCAGCCACAACCCCAGCATCACCATCAATGAAGCGCCGACCAGCGCTGTCAGCAGTTGCATCAGCAGCGCATCGCCAGCCATCGCATTGACCATGTCGGCCAACGGCGCCAGCACGACGCCCAGGCAAAACACTTCCAGTGAATAACGGCCCATGCGGCAGGTGTGCTGCGCCAGCCAGTTGTCGGTCCAGCCGCGTCCGGGCAACAGCTTGGCGGTGACATACGCCAGTGCGAGGAAGTGCAGCAGGCGCAGCGGCGACAGGTCGGTCTTGCTGATTGGGTAGATGAGATCGCTGACCGCCGATGGCATCCACGTATCGTGCACTTCGGGCCAGCGCCACGACAGTGTCAGCACCGCTGCAGCCAGGGTGTAGATCGCCGCCGCCATGAACAACGGCTGTCGGCGCAGTGGCCGCAGTTCGGCCGGGCGCTCGCGGCTGGCATGAATCGCCGCCGCGCCACCGAGGATGAACAGAAACTGCCAGGTCACCGGGTTGAAGTACCACACGCCGTCGGCAATCGCCCGCAGGTTCCAGCCCATCCACGGCGCCAGCAGGTACACCGTCATCGACGCGCCCACCACCAGCCAGGTCTTGCGCAGCAACAGCGGCAACACCAGCGGCAAACCACCGAGCAGCACGATATACAACGGCAGCGGGTCCATCAGGTTGGGCTTGAAGCGCAGCAGAAGTTCATCGGTCAGCGCCTGCTGCGGGTGGGTGACGAAGTGCGTCAGGCCCATCTCCTCGACGAGGTCGCGGGTTTCCACATGGCTGTTGGCGAAGAACACGATGCCCATCAGCATCGCCAGCAAGAAGATGTGCACCACGTACAACACCCAGGTACGGCGCAGGATCTTCAGCGTGGCGAACCAATAGCCGTCACGCTGCAGGATCTTGCCGTAGGCCAGCACAGCGGCGTAGCCGGCGAGGAACACGAAGACTTCGGCCGCATCGCTGAAACCGAAATTGCGTAGGGTGATCTGGCCGAGGGGATTGTGGGGAACGTGATCCCAAAAAATGAAGATCAACGCCAGGCCCCGAAAAAAATCGATGCGCGGGTCGCGTCCGTTCAGCATGGCAGCGGGCTCTTTGACGAAAGGTTTAGCAATGACAGGCGCAGGCGCGAATTGTCGTACGCCGCAGGTCGGGCGGGCGCAGGTTGGCGGTATTTCCAAGCAATTGCAAAGGCTGGATATTACTGAATGTCTCTAGACGTCAATGATCTCTGACGTGCCCTGGGTATCGGGGAGTACGGCATGAGAGGAGGCTGCTTTAACAAGGTACAACTGAACCGTCTCTCCGGGGATTTTGTTAACAACGATGCCCTCGGTGGTCCGGTTCAGTCCGGAAAGGCTGGGTCAGAACGCATCCATCAACAGCACTTTGCATGGCTTGGCCTGGTGCTCGTTTATCTGCGGCACCAGCCGGGTAAAGTGTTCGGTCTGGCAATGCGTGTCGAGCGCGGCCTGGTCGGGCCATTGCTCAATGAAAATGAAGTGCCCGGGGTCGTCCTGATCGACAAACAGGTCGTAGGCGATGCACAGCGGTTCCTGGCGGGTTTTTTCCACCAGTTCGGCGTACCAGGGACGTACCGTGTCGAGGTGTTCGGGCTTGATGAAATCTTCAGCGATGACCTTCAGCATGGTTAGCGTCCTTAAGCCGCGGCTACGTCGTGGGGCTCAAAACTGTCCGCACGCGCCATCTGCCACATCCGCGAATAGAATTCGCCGTTCACCTCGCCGGTGAGCAACTCGCCGGGCTTGAGGAACACATGCAACTGCGAGAACAACTTGATCTCGGTCGCCGACATGCGCCGCACCAGGTGCTTGGCCGACAGTTGCGACGGATGATCCAGGCCTGCCGCCGCGAGCATCTCGGCCAGGGCCTTGAGGGTGTTGCGGTGGAAGTTGAATACGCGCTGGGCCTTGTCCGGCACCACCAGGGCGCGCTGGCGCAGCGGGTCTTGGGTAGCGACGCCGGTGGGGCATTTGTTGGTGTGACAGCTTTGCGATTGGATGCAGCCGATGGCGAACATGAAGCCGCGCGCCGAGTTGGCCCAGTCGGCGCCGATGGCCAGGACGCTGGCGATGTCGAAGGCGCTGACGATCTTGCCGCTGGCGCCGAGCTTGATCTTGTCGCGCAGGTTCAGGCCCACCAGGGTGTTGTGCACAAACAACAGGCCCTCACGCAGCGGCACGCCGATATGGTCGGTGAACTCCACGGGCGCCGCGCCGGTGCCACCTTCCTTGCCGTCTACCACGATAAAGTCCGGGAGGATGCCGGTTTCGAGCATGGCCTTGGCGATGCCCATGAATTCCCACGGGTGGCCCAGGCAGAACTTGAAACCTACCGGCTTGCCGCCGGACAGCTCGCGCAGTTGGGCGATGAATTGCATCAGTTCGATGGGCGTGGAGAACGCACTGTGGCGCGACGGCGAGATGCAGTCTTCGCCCATCAGGATGCCACGGGTCTCGGCGATTTCTTTAGTCACCTTATGCTTGGGCAAGATCCCGCCATGGCCGGGTTTTGCGCCCTGGCTCATAAACTTATGTACTATAGGTTTGTTGATCCAGGAGCTACCCGATGGGGCGTAAGCGTACCAAGCATGATGTTCAAGAAGTCATCAATGATGAGAAGGCCATTCGGCCCCTAGACCTCAGAGAGGACAATGGCTTCTACCCCCTCACCACCGTTTGGCGCTGGCGACCACAAGCAGGGAAGGATGCGGGTGAGCTGGTCTCCCTCACCGTTGACGCCCAGAATGCCAGGAAGAGAGAGCTCCTAAACCTAGAAAGCAATCCTGGGCGGATGTTCTATTCCGAGTACATTGACGAGTATCCCTGGGCGGTGAAGGCTCTTGCTCAAGGGTTGAAAACGATCTGTCTGGAAACCCGAATTTCCCACTCTGAGGCGTCCTATAAACGGAACGCAGTGGGCATGTTCTTCGATTTCTGTAGAAGGAAAAGCATCAAGCTCAATAGTTTTAAGGATCTGAACTTCCAACTCATCTGTGAGTGGCGAGCTGACCTTCGTTCGGTTGAAATGGCTAGCCGCTATAAGTCAACAATGTTCCGACGTTGCTGCGTTGTCATTGAACGCATCATGGGCACGGATTTGATGCCCGGCAAGTTTTCGATGCCTATTTACGCTTCTGACGCCCCGGCGCCCCTGGCGCCTTATAGCGATGCAGTGATGTATCAATTGATTGCTGCGGTCACCAGTGACATCGAATCGCTAATGAACAATGCCAGAGAGTTTTCTGAAATCCGAGATCACCCAGAATGCCACACGCTTAACAAGCTTCGAGACGGCTATTCTCATCATGTAGTTGAAACCTACTGCAAAGACCTCTCATTTCGCACAGGCGAGGCAAGGTTCCACACGTTTCTGAATGTGGGTGAGCTGCTGAGTTTTCAGCGAGCTGATTTTGGAACTGAGGCGTCAATTACGTTTCAAACAGGATTTCCCTATGTATGCCTACCACCACCGTCAGCTGTTAGAGATCATCTGAGAAGGCTGGCGGAAAGGGAGGTTCCAAGTAAGGAGTCGTTGTTTTCATTCCTGGTATTTTTCCTGATTTTTTCCGGGAAGAACCTGGAAAGCGTTATGGGCTGGAAGCGTAGGTATAACGTCAAGGGATACAGCATCTCTCCGCTTGATTGGAAGGATCCGTTTGACCCTAGAAGATGTCGGCTCCGTGGGTACAAAGGTCGAGGGAAAGGACGCGCAAGGATCGAAATCGATGACACCTATGTCTCCATCTCCGACGAAGGTATTTACCCGGTACTTGAGTTCTTCCTTTGGTACTCGGAACCGCTCTCGCAGCTCGTTAGCAGTAGGTCTAAAGATTCGCTGTGGCTGTACTTTCGCAAGGATGATTTCTTTGACTATGCCGTTGATGACGTTTTTTCCTCCGATGCCAAGAAGTTTCTGCTGCGCCACGAGATCTGGGATCTGCGTACTGATGAACACGGGAGCCTGACGAAAGAGCGGATCCTTACGCTCGACTCCCGTCGTTTTCGGAAGGTTTATGCGACCAGGGAGTTGCTGAAGGCGATTGGCGAGGCCAGGAATTACCAAGAGCTTCATGCTTCGCTCGCATACTCCCTAAACCACAAGGACTTCGACACCACGCTCAGCCGTTACCTTGCGCTGGGGGCTGCTCGGACAATCACCGATATTGCAATATTCACCCTCCAGCAGAAGTACTTGGAGGAGGCCCGTAAATTCCGTGGGGTAAGGGTTGAAAAAGGGGGGGCGGCAGCTCCCCATGAAGTCCCAGGTTTTTATGCCTCATGTTCTGATCCGAGCGAACCCGATTACGAGGGAGCACTGGTGGACGCTGGCTCCTCCTGCCACGAGTACGACATGTGCTTAGGGTGCAGACAGAGCCGGGTGTTCGAGCAACATCTCCCTAGGATTGCCACCCGTATTCTTCAGTACGAGTCGATGCGACTGACGTTGGCCGATGAGCGTTGGGAGATTGAGTACGGGCGCAAGTACGCTCGCGCTCATGACCTGCTTTCGAATTGGTCAGATCAGGAGGCTGTATACGACGCATGGGCAGATGCGAAAAGCGGTGCCATTTCCCTACCAGTTGTAATCGCGCGAGGATAAGCACATGGCTCTGAAAGTTAGGACACCTGCGCAAGATCTTAAATCATCGGATCCAAATACTGTTGATTGCTGGGATATCATGGACTATGTCATCCGCACCTGGGGTGATCACCCAGTCAGCCAGGCAAGTGTGCTCAAAGATCCTGCTTGGGATTTTCGAAAGGAAGGCCTTGAGTACTTCATCAATGTTGAGGCTGTCATTGGCTCCTCGAAGCGAACCCACTTTCCACTGATCGTGTTGTTCAAGCTGATTGCATTTTGTCTTCTAGGTCGATTTGCAATCATGGAGCGCAGTCCCCGCACCGTTTATAATATCGTTTATGCCGCGAAAGAGTTTGCACAATGGCTCATTGGGAAAGAGTTGTTGGTAGCAAAATATGACGGCGGGTACTTCAAGCTGCCTAGAGATATTCAACAAGAAGACTTTTCTGAGTTTTTGAATTCAGTTAATGCTCTTAGGCAGCATGACAATACCAAGTGGGATAAGGTTCGGCTGCTCGCTGAGTGGTGGCGTCTCTCCCAAGATGAGGGCATGTTGCCTTCGTTTTTAAAGCTTGAAAGTAATCCGTTCGATGGCAAGCGATTGGCGGATTTCAAGGACTACGAAGTTGACGAAGAGCTCGCTCCGCCAGAAGAGGTCTCGGGGTGGCAAGCGATCCCGCTTGAATACGCTTTTCCTTTAGCGACAGCGGCCTTGGATTACATCGAGCGGTATTCGGAACCTTTGATCCAATTTCATCAGGTTATTTATGAAGGCATTGACCAACATAACTCGGGGAGTATCGTCACGCGAGGGCGTGTTAACAAGGTGTGCGCCGAATTGGGTTTGGAAGTCAATGACTTGGGTCGCGGATTGCCCTTCAAGTTTGAGTTCGTTCGGTATGATTCTCTTTCTGACCCAACGAAACACACCTACAGGCTTGAGCGCAAAGAAGCTGAGCGGTGTATTTCACACATCAAAAGAGCCGCGATCACAGTAATTCTTTTCACAACAGGCTTGAGAAGCTGGGAGATGCGAAACCTGAGGCTCGGTTGCTGTGTACCCGACCTGACGATGGGCATTGATGGCTTCTATCGAATGACGGTGACTGTGCGCAAGACCAGCAGGGAGTATCAGAATGGCCAGGTCATTTCGATACCTGTACCTGAAGCTACGTACCAGGCGGTCAGAGTCCTGGAAAAGCTAGGCACGCTGAAGCGGCGTGAGGATTATCTGATTGCGCCTCTGCAGTCCAACGAGAAAAGCGATCACGTCAGTGGTCAACTGACCACGATGAGTTTGATCAACTACGTCAAAGCGTTCGCCCGCGATGTCGGCGTCGCTTACGAGCCGCACCCGCATCAATTTCGCAAGACGATTGCGGGATGGTTTGTGATGAATAGCCCGGTGCTGGGGCCGCTGCTAGTGATGCGTCTGTTCTCCCATAAATCTATGAACATGACCGAGATGTACCTGCGGAACAACCCGTTGATTGTCGAGGCTCGGCAGGAGATCCTGGTTGAGCAGTCGCTCAAAATTGTCGGCGACATTGGGAGGTCTGCACAGGAGGGGAAGCTGGCCGGTGCTGTAGGTGAGCGGATAAAAGAGGGGATGCAGCAGGATCCGTTGTTTGAGGGTATCACCGGCGACAGTCTTGGGGCCACGATGACGCAATACCTGCGTGAGCGGGCTCTACATGGCTCGATGCATTTCCTACTGACCCCGTTAGCTGTTTGCGCTTTTGATCCCAATGACGAGACTGAGAAGCCCTGCGTCAAACTCATACCTGCACTGGAGCTCACCGACGTAACAACTAACCTGCATCATGCAGGCGGCTTACCCTTTGTTAGCAAATGCGTGGGTGCCAAGTGTGACCACTGCCTTGTAACCCAGTGCGAGTCCCAAGCGCTGGAGCAATCACTGGGCTTCTACAAATCGCTCATTGATGGCGCCGTTGATGAGGATTATGCCCAGAACCTTCACATCATGGCGTCTGCCCGGGAGTTCGTTGAGCTGTACACTCCTATCGTGGAGTCCCTGAAGTGATCAATAATAAAGATCGCCTGGCGGAGGCACGAGTAGCCTTCGACCAGCTGAAGGCTGAGTTCCTATCCAATGGTGCCAAGGTAACAATCTCCGCCGTTGCAGAGCGGGCAAAAATTGATAGGAAATACCTGTATGGCAAGCTGAACACCCCAGATAAGGGATTGATTCAGCAGTGGGTAGCGTTAGGTGAGGAAATCACCTCATTTCGTAAGGCGCAAAAAGACCTTGGGCAAGATCCAGGGGAGGTGCCGGTTGCTACAAAGCTGCACAATGCGCTGATTGAGAATTACAGCCTTCTGGAAAATGTCCGCGATCTTGAGCATATCAGGGAGCGACTTCAACTGCTGTTGACTGCTAGTCAACGCAACGTCGACGAGCTGGAGTCACGCACGCGCGTGCTTGAGGCTAACGCCTTGCGGAATGACGGCGTTGCGCCTGTCGTCGTCAACATGCAGACCAAGCCCCAACTGATAAGTCCCGATGCTGAACGTCACGGTAATGACCAGCTGTCGCTGAAGAAAGCTTGGGTGGATGCGCTGAACGAGCTTCGCAGTGCTTTGGCTCGGCCTGTGGAAAAGACTTTGTTTATTACCGTAGGAGCGCCTGCTAGCGGGAAGTCAACCTGGTGCAAGAATTTCATCGGCAGCAGGGGATACTCTATTTTGTTCGACGCCTGCAATTTGACCCAGAGTGACAGGTATGAACTGCTGGATATCGCCCGGCAGCATCAGAAAACTAAAGTGGTAGCCGTAGTTTTCTATGCGGATTTGAGTGCCTTGGAAGCTCGGAACAGGGCACGGGAAGAAGCACGAAAAGTTCCAGTATCGAAGCTGCGTGCTATGTATAAATCCATAGAGTATCCAACGCTGGCTGATAGCGTAGAGCGTTTCGATGAAGTTATGATGTTGCGCAGTTGAGTGAGATCGGTAATGTATATTGAGTCCGTAGCCCATAAAGATGGTACGCCAATTCCTCATATCAATGGGATGTTGCACTTTCCCCTGGCCCGGTATCTGATCTACTTACGAAAATCAACGATGGTGCGTGGAGGGAGAAGAGAACCCACGACCGTTATCAATAACTTTAAGCATTTGAAGATTTTGTTCGATTCCTGCGCGGATATGAGCGTGAGATTCGATAGGGTCACCTACGAAGTGCACATCATGGCCCTAAAGAAAGCGTTGAAGGAAAATGGCGTTCAGCCTCAGTCAATCAATGCATACTATCGGTCGTGGCGAGCCTTCTATGATTGGTGCGAAGCAAATAGCATTGCTTGCTTTATTGAATTTCCGCCTAAGTCTCAAGTTCAGCCAGAATGTCAATCTGGCAAATCTATCATCGCTGTGCATACATCAAAGGGGCGCGTAGGAAAAGCTGACCTTGGCCTTGAATCGGAGGTTAGTATTCTAGACTACAAAGATGTGGTCTTGAGTAACGATGAATACCTACAGCTATCTTCGATTCTGTCTGCTATAGATCCAGTTTATGATTATATCGGTTATATGATGGTGACGACGGGCTTGCGAATTGGCGGGGTTGTACAACTGCCCCTGGGTAGCAACGCTAGAAACCCTGGTTGGCTCCGCTATCCCGAGCTCAAGGCTAAGGGCGTGCCGTTTCAGCGGCTCATTTATCTCCCAAAGGGGAAGAAGCGTTTGTTGAAGTGCGTGGTGCTTACTGAGGCCCTGAAGCGCCTTCACTCCGAATACATAACGGGAAGTCGAAAGGATCGTCTTAAGCTATTTTCTAGTCGCTACCCTGGAGAGATTGCGCCTCTGTGGCTGACTTCGAACGGCAAGCGTGTTGAGTTTCATGATATCTGGGACGCCTTCAGGGCTGCGTCTGAGACGTTGGGCCGAAAGATCACCCCCCATCATCTGCGTCATACCTACGCAACCTTTGTTGTTTATCACTACTTCAAGGCCCATGGCCTCAAACCAAATCTTGCGTACGCCCATGACATCCACGAGGCCTTGAGAATTCAGCTCGGCCATTCGGATCTTGAAGTCACGAAGCGATACATTCGGACTGTCATCGGCACTGAGGCTGATGCTTGGCTGCCTCTGCTGACGCCGCATGTTGGGCAGGTCATACAGGAAAGCATGCCGGCGCACGTTCTCGCATCGGTGGTGAGATTTTTTGAATCATCTCCGGATGCGTAGTGAATCGCCCCGAGTTTCGTTGACAACTCCACCGAGTTGACGCAGATAGAGAGCAGAGCCAAGAGGGGTTTGCTCTTTAGAGTCGGCGCACGACGTTTCAACTCATCGGCCCAGCTGCGTTTTCTACATCGATTTAACCGATACCAATTCCACGTACTTGTATTTCTTCCTGGCAGCCTTCACAGCCTCCTGCTCAGCAAGCAACGAGCTCAACGTATCAGCCTCGTGAATCAACTCGATCATTTTTCCCTCAAACTCGTTCCCAACGCGTAACGTGACCCTCAGCCTGGGCGTAAATGCTTTCGTCACTTTCTTCTTGGCTGCTGGAGCGACCACCGGTTTTGCGAGCACAACCTCTTCCACAGGCTCCTCTACTAGAGGAGCAGATACCTGCTCTTCGGGCTGAGCCGTACCGAACAGGGCACGACGCATTTCTTCTTCAGTTAAATCAGAGTTCATAGAACATCTCAACGGGGGCGGTAATCAGCTCGACGAATTCTACTAGGATCGCTGCTCCAGCGTGTTCTCTGGAAGCGTTTATGACCACTGAGAGTTCGGGCTACGTTGTAGTGGTCAACTAATCCCGGACACGACGTCAAGTTTTTTCTCGGCCTGAGCTGGCGCGAGACCACCATTGAATTCATGGGGTCGAATCCAGTTGTACCGGTGCATCAAATCTAGGTGGACACCATCGCCTTAAGCGATGGCATCAGGAAGGTGTGTTGCCCGGACGCTTACCCATGTCTTGACTGCGGGTCTGGATAGATAACTTGGCCGGACGCTTACTCCAAGTCGGCCATCGGGTTGAGCAACGCTGTAGGTCACACGCGATCAAGCGTCCGGCAAAGTCACCGGCCAATCAGCAGTACTTGGCGGCCCTACGTGCCTCTATGGCACCTAGGAGTAAACCAATTTTTTGTACTGTAAACCGTGAGGTTTAGAATGCAGAAAAATGGCTTACTCCTCTCCGAGATTCCAGCTTGCCGCTGCGAAGTAAGCCGACCAAAAGGCATCGGCCGTAACAATCCTAACGAGCCATTGAATACGGGCTTCTCGACGCTGCCAAATCAGGTAGTCGTTGGTGACGACGGTAACCAGCACCTTAACAAATGGCTCAGAGATCGCAGACGTCCGGTTATTGCACTCGTGAGTCTGATCTAGGCGCTTCGATTTGATCGGCAATATTTGTGTAAAGGCGTCGAGCATCAGGCACCGTTTCAGATCGGAGCGATGCAGGCTTGGTAGCAGGGGGAGGGTTTCACCTTCGAGCCCTTTTTATTCAATCAGATTGCTGTCACAGAGTGTGCCCGGGGGGGGCGTTCTGCAACGCCCAAGAAGGCGCATGCGCATTGCCTATGAGCGCTTCTCCTACCTCACCTTCGTAGCGCCGTAAAGTATTCGCCGCTTAACCGTCCCGACCATCATGGTCAAGGTTGTCATAGTAGTCCCGTTCGTACTGAGACATCTTTGCCCGAACCTTTTCGAACTCGCGCTTCGAACTCCTTTCGATCTCGGAACGAATATTGTCAGAAAACTGCACGTCCGTTTTGAGGCAAAGGAACAATGCCTCGTATGCCTCCAGGTCATTGCCATACGATGCAATGAAGAAGAGAGGTTCCTTATCCCGTATGCGCTGAGAGATTTTTATGCTGCCCCGCTGGCGACTATGCCTGCTGAGACGGCCCCTCACCCCTGAGCTCAGTGACTCAGAGATACCTATGTAATAGGGCTTGAAGTTGTTAGGCCAGTTGCGCCCGAAGTAGTCGTCTTCATCGGTTGCTGGGGTGACCAAGAGCTTGGGGTTCTGTTTGCCACCTATGATATATAACCCCTTTTGACGGAGAGCAGTTTTGTGGGCAGTCAGTGGCTGAGGAGGCGTCCAAGTAATCATCCTAATCCTTTGCGTGTGATAGGGATCGGAGGGCTTTTATAGAAAAAGCCTAGAGATTTTCATTCCCGAGTCCCGTTCAAAAATACCGACTTTATCATTGTGGGAAGCGTTGCCCGAGTGCTTTTTCCAAACGACTTTGACCACTCTCAATGGCGTCGATCCAGTTGGAAAACGTCTTCCATAGATCTATCGACCAGTCTGAAATGGGATTGGTAGCGAGTCCGCTCTTTGCCTGCTCAACCTGGACATGATTGTCCGGCTGAACTACATCAGTGTCGTCCAATGCTTCCAATGACACAACTGATCCGGAAGGCGCCTGGAGGAGGTGGAAGCAGAGCCGTGTCGGCTGGATAGAAAATCCGTAGTACTGTCCAGGTGCCGAGGTAGGGTTCGATGAAAGGTTTTGCATGCCTCAGTGCTCTTCCTTAGCGAGTCGTGCCGTATCTAGGCAGCGTTAAGCAGCTCCGATGAAAGCAGCTGTCATCGATATGTATGATATTAGATTGCTACTCTTGGATTCATCCGTGTCCGCTTCACTGATCCTTTGTGAATAGCATACTGAACGTGCTGAGTCTCGCCAGGCGAGCAAGTTCGTCCCGATTCCCTCGGGCTACTCGAAGGAGGTGAGCCCGCAGGGCGATCTCATCAGCAGCTAATCACGTCGGGCCCTGGATAAATTGCTCCGTGTGCCTGCATGATACTTTTCCCGCTCGCCTGTAATCCGAGCAGCCCCAGAAGTTTCCGTTGGCGCGATAGATCATGTCCCCGCCCGTTCTTGGGCAGGTAGCGATCCAGCCATTACAGCCTGGCGATACGCAGATGCGATAGCGTCCGGACGGTCTCATTGGTGCCTTACACGTTGGGCAACCGCTTTCCGTGTGGGTGCATTGTGGCCAGTTGGAACAGCCTACAAATGGAGCGTTGTTCGCCCTCTTGACCCGATTGACCAGGTTCCCTTGGGTGCATACCGGGCAGTTAGCAGCTGTCGCATTCAACTGCTCTGGAGTGGTTGGAAGCTCTTCAAGCTCTAGAGGGTAATCCCCTTCAACTAACTCTTTTACGAAAGGTGAGTACCGAGCCATGTCGCAGAGCAGATAGACCCGATGCCTGGCCCTGGTGAGCGCGACATAGAACAACCTCCGCTCTTCGGCATGAGGGTAAGGCTCGGCCTTTGGCTGCAGTGCTTCGATGAGCGGGTGAGTCACGATTTCAGACGGTAGGCCGTACTTCCCTTTGCCCAGACCCAGGATGATGACGTAATCCGCTTCCTTGCCTTTTGAGCTGTGAATCGAATCCTGTTTGAACGCAAGACTGGGGTACTGGATGGACAGGGCCTGGAGGTCAGGCAGGTCGTGCTTGAACCTTGCCAGGAAATAGACAGAGGAGCCTGCCTTGGCGATTTGGCTCACACGCTGGACGGTTCGCTGAATCGCTTCGACCTTGGCCGCATCGCTCCCCATTGGCGCTCTGACCAATGACACGGTAGGTGAATAGACCACAGTATGGGATTCGATGGTCTTGGGCATCTGGCGTTTGTTCTGCATGATAAAAGGGCTCGCCACCGCACCAATCATGCTGTTGAAGCGAAACGTTTTCTTAAGCTCCGTGGCCTTGGTCGCGCCAAAGATCTTTTCAAAGTCGGCGGTGAAGCTGATATCGCTGCCTGTGAACCTGAAGATCGACTGCCAATCATCTCCCACGCAGAAAAGTGAAACATCTTCCTGGTTGTCGCGTAGAGCCTTAACTAGGTCAGCTCTCGATTTGGCGATGTCTTGGAACTCATCGACGATGATGAATTTCCACGGGCTTTCAAAGCTGCCCTCTCGAACGTGCTGATTGGCTTTGTTGATCATGTCATCAAAGTCCATCTTCTTCTCGTCCTCAAGCGCTAGCACGTAGGCATCCACGATGGGTGCAAGAAGGTCTAGGGCTGCGCGGATCTGCCCAGGGTCGGCGGATCGAGCAATCAGTTCCGCTAGCTCCTGATCATTGAGATTCGCCGCACGGAGCAACCCAAGCATGTCTGTCAGGATTTGCGAGAACCTGGTGATCGCTCCGAACTCTCGAAGGGTCTCCAGTACCGCTTCCGGCGGCATTGGATCAAGAGCGACACCCGCTTTGACCAAGCGTTGCTTAAATTCTTCAAGCAACACGCCTTCCTGTTTTTCGTAGTGAAAGGTCTCGATCAGTGTCGTGCAACCGAGTTGGTGCACCTCACGCTTCCACGTCATGTCCGCGTGATACTGGTCTTGATTGATATAGGAGGCGGTTTTTCCTTGGCGATCGGTGCCGAAGTGCTCGATATAGATCCCATAATCTGGAAGGTAGAAATCAGGGCAGTAGGCACCCCGAGTCTGCAAACGAATCGAGGTGTCGTAGATGGCCTCGTACTTGTACTCGATGCCATTTTTGAAAAGGAAATTGGCGATGTCGCACTCGCCGAAGCCCTTGACGGCTTCACCCTTTAAGGTGCGGATCTCGTTGTCAGCCAGGAACCGGTAGTACTCGCCGAGCGTGCTGAAGTCAAAAGGGTTACGCACGGGGTACAGCCACTGTTCAAAGTAGTTCAGCAGCAGTTCCCGGTACGTTGGCTCGCGTTGTTTGGTCTCGAATACAGAATTAACGAACTGGGCTTTCAGGGCCTTGTCGGTTGCCATGGCGCTAGTGGCGATCGGCTTCTTCGCTGCCTCCTGAATGATACATCGACCAAGCCGGTGGAAAGTCTCAGCTGTGATGCCCTTGATGCCCAGCTTTTTCTCAAGACGCTCTCTGAGTTCTTCGGCGGCTTTGTTCCCGTACGCGAGCAGAAGGATCTCTTCGGGCCTCGCTTGTCCACTTTGGACGAGAAAGGCCACCCGCCCAATGACGGTGCTGGTCTTGCCAGTACCTGCGCCGGCCAAGATGAGGTTGTTGTCTTCATCAATGACGCATGCCTTGCGCTGGTCTGACGTCAGCTCGCTGCTTTCAACCGTGTCAAAGAGGTCGCGGTAGTCGATCAGCGCTCTCTCGACATAGGCCTCGCGCGACTTCGTGAGCCAGATTTCGGGATTGCCTATCAGCTTCCACATACGGGTCAGTAGATCGTAATCCTCAGCAGCCAATACGCCCGCAGGTGGGACAGGTGGGCAAGAGATTTCCCAAGAAAGAGCCTGTTGCCTATAAGACACCCACTGTGAAGTCCGTAGGTAGCGCGCATCTCTCAAGGACTCTGCAAATGAGTCCAGCCTAGTCCGCGCTTGTGCGACTCTTGGAAGGTACCAAGCTCGAACGAGCGCTTCCCACGCGGCATCTCGTTGTTCAGAGGTTCGAAAATACAGTCGCGACGTGCCGCGAAGGGTAGTCACGGACGCCATGTGCAGGAACCAGATAGGGGCTTTTTTAGGAGGATGAGGGATCGCTTTCCACTCAACATGCTCGGTGTCGTCTAGCTTGCGTATTTTGAGGGTGGTACTGGAAATGGTAAGGCTGCGTGCTGCCGATGGGAGCCAGCGAGCCCACCATGGAGGATTAAGGTCTGTGAACATCTGGTACCAGCACCGGCTTCGTTGACGGACGCGCGGTTCGCTTCCTTTGTGGTAATTAGTGTGGGCATTGAACATAAACTCAGTTCAAGCCAGAAATTTCGTCGAAAAGAGGTGATATATCATCATTATCTTGGATAAGCACTGATTTTCCCCTTTGCCATGCGGTATGTACTAAGCTCGTCCAGCAAGCCGCTGTGGTCAACACCGGCAGAGCGATCAACCTGACCGTTAGCAAGAAGAGGAAGAACCGCGCATGGCTACCACCCAGAGAATCATTCCAGATGGCTCCGACGGTTTCATCGAGGTGGACTGGTACGAGGATAAGCACAGACCGGATCGACAGGAGAAAGCCGATCAGACCTACCCTTTGAATCCTATCCTGCGCGAATGCTTCTCCAATACCCCTAACCAATTCCGTGAGCCGCTCGAACTGGAAGACTGGTGGGAGCTCCCATATATCGAATCGACCACTTGGGAGGATTCGGAGGCGTGGCGCCGTGAGTGTATTCAACGCCGAGGGGAGAGCTTAGACGCAGCCGAGATTGAAGCTAGCGTCGAAGAGCATAAGAAGCAATTTTTCGAATCCTATCCAACCGGTACTCGATTCATCGTCCATTGCCTGGACGGCGGAGCCTGGGATCGACCGACTATGTGGGGCGATTTTTCGACACTTGAGGAAACTATCGAGTGTTGTTCCAAGGGCCCCGTATGGCGTAAGCACAAGTCTCAAATATATCGGTTAGAAAGTGATTCGCCTTTTTGCGCGCGGTTAGTTCTTTCAAACCTATAGATCATGTAGTCATGAGTTAGGGGGCATGGGGGCTGGTATTGATGATGCCTTCAACTCAGAGGCCGAGCTAGTTTGGCCTCATCGCCAGCCACTCCATTAATAAGACGCTTCAAACGCTAAAATTGCGGACTTGCCCGGGATTAAACCCTGTTCAGTCTTCCGCAGGCACCGTCCTATCCCACAGGTAGCCAACAGTAGAGCGGGTGAGATTTAGCTGCCTCGCGGTCTCGGCCTTACTCAAACCAGCGCCTCTGCACTCAAGTACTTTTCTTAGCTTTAGGATGTCGGCAGGCCGCGCGGCAGGCCGCTTCTGAATTGTCATACCCGCCAGGTGCGCCCTGATGTCATCAGTGCTGATCTTAGCCTCAAGGGCTTTCAAATCTTCGGTAGCCTTGGCGAGTACGTCGGCGGTGGAGGTGTTGTCGCGGGTCGAGAGAACGAGCGCCATCAGTGAAACAGGGTTCAATCCGAGCGCCTCGGCCAGCTCTGCGAATTTCTCGATGGTCGGATTGGTCTCGGCGTTCTCAATCCGGCTCAGGTATGTCCGCGATGCCGCGTGAGCCAAGCTCTCCTGCGTGAAGCCCAAATTCTCTCGGATCGTCCGAACGACTGCCGCAAGCGCTTGCTTCAACAAGGCGATGTCCCCAAAAAGCGAGGATATAGCCACGTTAGCGTGTACAGTTACACATCACATAATGTATAAAACTGTACTTTGTGGTGTCGGCGGGATTGCTTGCGTTTCCTAGAGCGCTAGCCAATGACGTCTCAAGGCATGACGGGCTCAAGCCGCGCAGCTCTGGCTTTGAAGATCGTCATACGGGGCGTGGCTCCGGCTGGAGCTGCACGAGAGGCTTCTCAATTATTCGCTAAATCGCATCGCGCCCCGTCGACCTATCGATCGAAGAAGGCGGTGCGGCTAGGTTACATACGCAGTGGTTTTGAATCGTCAGGAGCGAAGCAGATGTCAAATCGTGAGTGGCCGGAAAGCCTCCAGAGGGGCGAAAAACGGCAGAGCGTCTGTCAAGGTTTGCCCTGTGAGGTCGTTCGGGCCCAGGCCGTCAGTTGGTCTGTACACGTCGACGCTTACCTTTTCAGCGCGGCAAGAGTAGGGGAGAGATACGTCGCGCTCGTTTACAACGACCAATCGAGGAAGTCGGAGGACGGAATGACAGTTGCTACTCCCCCCGTGTGGTGCGTTGAAGAAAGGGAGGACTTCAAACTGGTGCGTACCGCCGGCGGAGATCATTACGTGATCTCCAGCGAGCAGAGCTCGTGACAGACTTTTGCTTGAGTATTTCTCGTGGCAATGGGAGGTGGTTCCAGTGGCCAGTCGCCCCAGTATCAGTCACTGCCCCGTGAGCACGCCGCCTGGCTGCTCATGATGGATTGTATAAAAGTCGCGCCTGTCAAAAACTAATGCCTTAAGGACGAAAAATGGCTGACCTCGAAAAGATAACGGTGATTATCAAAAATTATGACGTACAAGCACTGAGCGATCTTGATGCGCTTTATAATCGTGTGAGACTTGAAGATGCACAAGGCAATACATTCTATTTTAAACAAGTGGTAGTTCCAAAGTATCTAAAAAATCATGGTGCTATGGCAACTGAAACTCCACGAACGTGGTATTTCAAGAAGCTCTCGAAAAAGACCATTGTTGTTTTGGCTTTCGAGAACAAAAATGGGAAAGTCGAATACGACCTGGATGACATCCGTTTGATTGCGAGATCAACAGTGTTAAAAGGTATAGTATTTTCGCTTGCTTCAGTTCCAGCAGCTATTATTGCCGCTACGGCCACGTTTGGCATAGGGTTGGTGCTGCTCCCTATGGGCCTTTGGTATGGATACAGGAACATCTTCAAGCTACCCGCCATGTTGAGTCGCAAGACACTCTTAAGCGATTTCGCGCAGCATGGAATTGTAGTTCGCTAAATTTACAGCAGATGGTTTTGCGTGAGGTGTGGGTGCGGCCTTTACAGGCCGCTGGCTTTTTGGATTGATTACTCGTCATCAAATGCCGCATGGTGCTGCTCTACATGTGCGAGATCACGTTGCCAGGCGTCGAGAAAATCAATCCAATCCTGTAGGTAAAATCCCTCCTCGACCCTGCCTGCGGCGCCAAGCGCAATGACAAAACGGGATTTCCATGGTTCTGGGATGTCGCCTTCGCGCACGACCCAACAGCCTACGGGATGAGCTTCTCTAGGCAGCTCTGCCAGTTGATCCGGATCGAGATGGCATTCGCTCAATGGAGCGTCATGATCGAGCCGCTTAAGCTCTTCCAGCCTCTTCAAGACTGCCTGAGCGCCCCGGTCGCCAGGCATCAGATCAGCCAGTTGCCAGAGGGCCTTCCTTCTTTCTTGTTCTCGCAGCCAGATGTCGTTCATGAGCAATTCCATGGAGAGTACAAATGTATCCCTTGTGATTGGAGAGGGACGCTGATCATAGGTTACCCATGCTTGAAGCTGTGAATCCAGGCTGCATAATCCATGCGCAGATCAGAGGGGATTGGGGAGTATCCCGCGACGCCTTGGCGAGTTCCTCAGGGCGTTCAAGGCGATTGCTGAGCCACGTGAAGAGCGGGGGACTGCCCCGCTCATAGCGTCCCATCTGGGCCTCTAGGTGGTTGGCAATTTCGCCGACGGTCTCCATGCTTTCGTCAAGCTCATCGAGCAGGCTCATGATACTTCCCTTAAACCACAGGTCGATATCATAGAGTCGAAACCATTATGACTGGTTTGCCCACCGCTGAAGCACCTACAAGGAAGCGCCTCTTAATAAGGAAATTTATCTTGCTGGCAAGATTTCAAGATTGCTTGCTCCCCTCCGCTTCAAATAAGTTTCAAATTTACTATTATGAAGATTATGTGCGGCGTTAGTGTTGAGTATATAGCTTGCTTTCAGCATCGCGCTGTCTTCGGTGGACAAAATTATATTGTCCTCAATCAAGACGATTCCGGAAAGGTGGCGAGATATGTCTGCAAGTGTAATGTCGGATTTAATTTTTTTATTAATGGTTTTGGCTTTGGTTTGAGTCGTAGTGGTTGTGTCGAAAAATATTGCGCCAAGATTGTGAATAAACTCGTGAGGTATGCCCATTGTGCTAAAGAGCATGATTTTTTCACTGGCCCATGGAAATACGACAAAAATAATTAATGTGGGTTCTTTGCGCGAGAATTTTTTTGCATGTGTTACGAGTAAGCGCTGGTGATTTGCAGCGTGGGTTTTCGAGTCGTAACTACTTTCTGCGAACATTACACCAGCTTCCCATCCAAATCGGTAGGATAGGCCATCGACGATCTTGCTACGGAAGTGCGAGGGTCTTAAGGTTAAGTCGATTTCCTCAACCAGCTCCTTTAAGAGGTTGGCACGTTCTTTTTGGAAAATGTCGTAATCCTCATCCTCTGGATATTCAGGTAGGATTGTGAGCTTATTTATGCTTTTAATGGATCGGAATTCTTTAAAAATTCCATCCAGAATTCCACCGCTCTTGTCTGAAAGGATTTTGAAGTCGGAAACGACACCCATCGAAGGGATACACAAGTCGTAGTTGATGTTCTTCATTCCGAAATCGGAGGCGATTGCGTCAGATGCTGCATAGGTAACATCTAGACTAATTTCTCCAGGCCCCGTCTCTGCGTCGCTAAGGAAGTAATCCAGTGCCGCCAATTCTGCATAGTAACCTTCCCATCCACCTAGTTTAGCGACGCCATTCACCGCGTTAATGATAGGGGCGGAAATGTTCTGATTAGTGTCAATGGCGCCTTTGAGTCTGTGAAGGCGTGCCGCGAAATTCCTCTTAAAGATCTCAAAATCTGTAGTGCTGGCGACTGCTCCAACAATATTGTTCCATGTTGTAGCTTCGGTGTCGAAGGTTGTTGTTCCGGGGCCGAAAATACTATTTACTAAATCTGCGTAGCACTTTAATTTTGTCATGTGCAAACCTATGATATTTGGTTTTTTGAATCTGTCGGGTAACTGCGTGGTTGCCGCCGAACTCAAATGTTAGCAAGCGCTGATTTCACGCCTTTCAGAACTGGTATCAAGGTGTAAATATATTTTTTGTCACTTTCAATGCCTGTGAGAAAACTTTCAAAGTGATAACGTTTTTCTTTGAAGAAATTATTGATTGCCTCAAGGAATTCCAGCATCTCATCCTGTGTCTGTATTTTGGCTGCTTCATCCGAAACTGCGCTGAGAATTCTATTCTGCGTGTCTTGATTTAGGTGTTGATAGAGCTTTACCAGCTCATGGGATCTGAATTCTTTTTTAACCTCAAGGCGGCTGTGAAGAATTGTTACTACACCTGGCGAGTCATTCAGGTACTGCTCTTCTCTAGTGACTATTGCATCGTCATCCGTCATTTCTATAAAGGCAGGATCGAAGACCCTTTCGACTAGCTGCGATTTGAAGTAAAGCTCTAGTGCTAATGCGCCGTTAGTGAAAAGTACATTTAGCCTTGGATCATCATAGGGGTTCAATTGTTGAGACAAGGCAATGGCTACATCCCCAAACGCTGAGGCACTCTCGATAATGTGAGTGTGATCAATCCAAATTGTGGATTCAAAGCCCGGATTTGCTCGCTGGAGGCTTTTTGACTTGGGCATGACGCGTCCTTGATGACCTAGTCGGAGGTGCCATAGTAACGATATCAATTTGACAGTGTCGAGTGAGTCGACTTGTTGCCCTATCTGATGGCCTAGTGAGGTGATCACCATTTTGGCTGGATCACGTTGGGCTATCGCTCCCCTCTCATCGGGCCTTCGGATCGAAAGCCGCCAGACGGCCCGGCTCCGGTTAAAATTCACGTGCTAGGTGCAAATGAGCGCCTGGCCATGTGTGGTGTAATTACTCAGAAAGCCGGCGGGCTGGGCGTCGTATCAAATAGGTGAGGGCAATTATGGAGAAGCACGTTATCGCTTTGGAGCGTCACAACCTTCCTGAGTTGGAGATCATCGAGCGCCTGGTAGCGACAGTAGGCCCTGAGGCGTTTGAGGCCGACGTGCGACGCCTATCGGAGCTGCATACTGTCGATCCTGAGTCAGCCATTAAATCGATCAGCCGCCTCACTCACCCTTCCATTATTGGGATGAGCGACACACCCTTTCAAATATTTCAACGGTTGAGTGACGACCTGGTCATGCGAGTGCCTGCGTTGCTACAGCGCCCAAGTTATCGGTACCAGCATGGCGATAACACAGCAGTCCCTTTCGAGCTCTGGTTGTCGATCGTCCGGCATGCCCGAGCGTATTTTGACCCTGCAGGGTTGGATGCAGAGTTCTTGGTCGCGAGGATGCGGGAGGGGCTTTCGAACAAGGAGGCCTTCGATGCCCTTATTGCTTCAAAGCGCCGCAAATGATGCCAGGGATCGATAGAGGGCGGTAAGCCACTCGGACGTTGTCCCGCCACTACTCCATCGCTATGACCCTGAGGTTGGGCAGGAGAGATCATCTCCCGCGTTGCAATGGTGTGATGACGACGCTCCACAGCGCTTCCGCAGCACCTTCTTGAGACAGCTTCTGATCGTGACCGGCATAGTGGGACATGCCCAGGGTTTTCAAGTACAGGGCTTGATCATCAGCGTTCACCGAGAGGGACTCGTTGTAGCTGTTGCCAGCAAACGAGTCGCCTTGGCTGTAGTAAATCCCGGCACCCAGCTGACCCCCTGTAAATACCGTCCCCCTGGCAACGTCCTGTCCGTCCTTATAGATCACTGCGGAAAAGCGATTGGCATCGATTCGACGGTACACCCCTTCATAACCTGGATTGCGGGCTTGAAGCTCATGAAGCGAGTTCTGGAAGTAGCGAGCGATGTACTCGAAGCTGTCGAGCAAGAACTGATCTTTGTCCCGCTGGGTAAAGCTCTTGGCAACTCGTAAGTTACTCGACCGAGGGCCGGCAGGAGCTGAATGGGTGGGCGGCTGTGGAATAACTGACTCCACGCGCTCGGGTTGCGATGCAGGACTGGGCACAGCCTGGCGGCATCGTTCTGCAGCCTTGCGTACCGCCTGCGCCACCTGCAGGAAAGCCACATCCCGGTCGGGCCAAAGGGTGACCGGTTTACCATCCTCAGGCGTGGCAAGCAGCTTGCCGAAGGGAGCATGGTGCCAATCACACGCGCGCAGAATTACAGGGATGACGATCGCGTCCTTTGCCGCGTGGCGCTCCATGGCGCGAGCCATCTCGATGTTGTAACAATAATCTGAGGCGATGAAGTCCGGGCTGACTAGAAGGAGAATGATTTCGTCACTGTTGATGTGGTTGTCGATGGCCGCATCAATTTCCTGACCTGCACCAATCCTGCGGTCATGCCACGTGTCGATCACGCCCTGGCGTTTAAGCATCGAGAGCTGCTTTTCCAGCTGATCACGAAGCGCTTCATCGGCATGGCAGTATGAGAAAAATACGCTCGGCAAGATCGGCACTCCCCGGGTTTGTGATGGTTTTAGATCTTAGGGGCTGTCCTATGACGAAGTACAGGCCCTAGCCTCACTGGCGCGTGAGATTAGCAGTGCGCCAATGAGCCAGCAGCTCTCCGTCCCCGGTCTGCGTAGATAGTGTGCCGGAGCCCCGAGCGGGCTCACTCGGAGTCAGCTGAGGAGAGCATTGGTAGAGCCCCGCAAACCCCGGCCAGCGTCATCCAAATCTGGTCAGTTGGGATAAAAAGCGTGATGGAGTCGACACTTTTGATTAACAAGTGGGATTTTTATTCACGCCCCCTCTTGAAAGTTGTTTGAGGCGACGGAGTTCTATATTTGAAGACAAAAATTTTTATACGGTGTCGGCCTCGCCGCCTGAGGCGGGTTCACAACGAGGTGTTGAAAGCTGTCTTTCGGTTTTCAGCCCTTCCAGGCCTTGCCGTGAGGCAAGGGGAGGGGCTGGCAGGGGGATCGTCGTTTCGGCCAAAGGCCGCTGCTTCAGCTTTGGGTACAAAACACAGCGCTGTCGCCAAAATTTTTTGGCCAGGGTTATTCCGCTTTGGATCTTTCCCATGTCAGACAACATATGGGGATGAGTGCCATTGAATGACCTCATCCGCGCTCGTAGTTTCCAAGCGGCCAGTGCTGATCGTACGCAGCCATCCCACAGTCAACTTTCATGAAAAGGCTGCGTGCAACCCGGTGATCATCTGAGCAAAGCCAGAGACTAATTTAGGGGGCCTTGGGATCTCACAATGGCTCTGATTATGACTGAGCGTCGGGTGTCGTCAGCGCTTCCACTAATGCGGCCAGCGCGTCCATCAAACGGGCATCTTCGCGAGGATCCCCGCTTGCTGGCACATGAGTCTGGCAGTGGCGCAGTAGAGCTTCGGCGTCATTCACATTCAGATCGAATTCGATATGCATTTGCGTCCTCTCTGTGCCGTCTAGGTTGGCCGTCAGCAGGATGATCGCGGCGCGATGTTATAGGTGAGGGTAGGCGTTGCAGGATGAAGTAGAAAAGCCGCTGTGGGAACAGGCGTGGCGGGTCTTCGGGGACTCCCTAAGCGTGGTGTTGAGCGAGATCTTAGCTGGCTATAAGCGCAGCGCCGGGTTTGATGAGATGCAGCGCTTATACCCAAGTACGATTGGTGCCGAGGCTCTTCAAGCTCTTCGACAAGCGTTAGTGCGTCAATGGCCCACAAGCAACCTTGGCTGTTCACAGTCGTTCATCGAACTGCGCTCCCGTCTCAGGGAGCATCTAAACCAGTCACTGCTTCGCCGACTCGTCCATGAGAACCGCGCGACACCTGCGCTCCGCGATGCCTTGTTCGCTAGGGACTTGGGCGTGTGACGGGTTGGCGATCACACTGTCATGCCTTGATACGGGCCGAGCGAGGGTTAGTTTCAATCGGCGAGTAGTGCAAGTGCGTCTGCATTTGGCTCAGTGGTCACCGCAAACAATTGTTTTCTAGTTACGCATGGCAGCATCGAAAACTTGAGACTCAGGTTATCAACCATACATGCTCGATTAGATGGATTTGGCAAGTAAGTAGTACAAAATTACGTCGCTAATTTGACGCTGGTCAAGTGTCGGTTTTCAGGCGTTATTACTCGATGCGTCATAACATGTCGCACCCAAAAAAATGTAGCATAGACGTACTTGTAACAATTTATTTCATGCCCTCATCTCTTAAGCCCTTGAAACATCAGGGCTGTGCATTTGTACAGTTGAAAAATGGGATCCAAACGCAGCTGGATGCGCAAGCTTCTCATGCGACAGGCACTTGCGAACGTGCGTTGTTTTGAATATGTTGTATCTGTCCTTTGTTGAAGACACTAGATGTAGTGTTTTTGGGGCGGCCTCGAAACGGATTTCATGGGGTTGTGCTAGGTGATATTCAGTTGGGCCTTGGCTCATCGTAGTCACCGTGGCCAGCGAAGAACGGGTGGTGATGTGCGGTTGAAGTGGCGTCCCAAGCTCTCCGGTTAGGTTGTCCAGGCAGCAGGAAACGAGCATCTCAACATTCCCCCCCGATTCTCTTGAAATCTGACCTCAGCACCTGTTGCGTAAATATTACTCACCAAAGCGATGAATCATTTGCGCCCTGTTTTATAAGAGGCGCGATGGTGCATAAAACATAAACGTTTTTCAGTGAATGGAAGATGATGCTCGGCTATGGCCTGAGGGTCATTTTGCAGATAGCGCATGGAGGTAAGAGTGCCCGCTAAATTTACTTTTTTCCAAGTCGGTAACGGGGATATGACGCTCGTACGCTTGGCAGACTTCAATGTCACGAGCATCTTGATTGATTGCCACATCCGGGGAAAAGCTGACGACCCGAACGATGACACACCCGATGTGGTGCGAGCACTGCGCGAGCGGCTTTTGCGGGATGACAAGGATCGTCCGTACGTTGATGCCTTCATGTTGAGCCATCCGGACAAGGATCACTGCGGCGGGCTGAGCAAGCATTTTTGGCTGGGCCCTCCCGATCAGTATCCGGATGATAAAAAGGATCGCTGGGAAAAGCGCATCATCATTCGCGAGCTCTGGTCTTCGCCTCTGGTCTTTCGGCGTCGGTCGCCAAATCACACGCTGTGTGATGACGCGAGCGCTTTCAACAAAGAGGCGCGTCGGCGCGTCCAGTATTGGCGTGATCACCGCTGGGCAGCTAGCGGCAACCGCATCAAGATCATGGGCGAAGACGTTGATGGCAAAACTGACGACTTGCGCGCGATCCTAGTGAAGTCGGGCGAATGGTTCAGTGACATTGATGGGTCTTCTTCGTCAGTGTTCAGGGCCCAGCTCCTGGCTCCTGCACCTCATGAAGATGATGCTGCGCTGGAGGAAGAGCTGACCAAGAACGAGTCGAGCATCGTCATGAACATGCACATCTCGCCGTCTCAATTCAGCAGTAAGCGTACCCGGTTCTTCGTAGGTGGTGATGCCGAGGTTCTCATCTGGGAGCGGATGTGGAAACGCTTTGAGGATGACCCAGAAACGCTCGCTTACGACTTGCTCCTCGCGCCACACCACTGCTCGTGGCATACCCTGTCCTGGGACAGCTGGTCGGGTAAAGGCGAGGACGCGAAGGTATCCCAGGCCGCGCGCAATGCTCTTGGCCAGGCAAAGCAGGGCGCGACGATTGTGTCCAGCAGCAAGACGATCGTTGATGACTTCAACGATCCACCTTGCATCCGCGCCAAGCGTGAATACAGGTCGATTCTGCGCCCAGTGAATGGCTGGTTCGCCTGCACGGAAGAGAATGGCTCCAAAGGCGTACTCGAATTGGAGTCGGCCTCTGACGGTACGGTGATCAAGGCTGCGGTAGCGGTTGCCGCAGCTGCGACCTCGGCTGCGGCTGCTGCGGCCCCTCGCGCAGGCGCTCCTAGAAAATGACCAGCTTCTATGCGGTCGGTGACCCAATGGGCGATCAGCCCGAGCCAATTCATGCCTGCACCCGGGCGTTGGTGAAAGCATGCAAGGGGGCTTCGGGCGTCGAGTTCCTGGAGCTTCGGCAGGAAGCTGAGGCAGGCGGGGTAACCGAGTACGTCGTCATCGAGGCGGGTGACGGCACGATTACCAGTGCTAACCCTGGGGGAATCCACCGTGTAGAGACCTTAGGCATCGCAGTGAATCCACGGCTTCGTGTTCCGGTGACTGTGCATGCGCTTCGCACAGATTTTCCTGCGTTATCACATCTTCATGGCTCGGCGCCGGGTACGCCGAAGATCCTGTGCCTCTACGATGTGGAGTGGAGTGGCGTTGAGCGGATCTGGACGGCTGAACGGTTTCTTGAGCGTCTTTTCTGGTGGCTGCGTGAGTCATCGGAGCTGCGCCTGCACCGTGAAGACCAACCGCTGGAGCAAATGTTCTACGCGAGCCCTTTCCAGCTCATCCTTCCAGCGCTAACTCCGACGCAGCTGGCGAGTGACGATTGCAAACTGCACGTCCTGATGACAGACAAAAGCGACAAAGTCACGCTGCGTGCGGTCATGGATTCCAGTGGAGCGACCCAAAGCAATTATCGTTTACTCAATATCATGGTGCCGCCCGTTGAGCCAACGTCGGTGGCCATGTTCCCGCTCAACCTTGGGGAGTTGCATGACCAGTTGGTGGCGTGGGGCAGCGAGCTTTCTGCGCAACTCTCAAATGCTGTGCGTGAAGCGGCTTCTGGCGGGCTAAGTCGGGCGGCTCAGAACGAAAATCAGGGCATCTTGATCCTCGCTTGGGTACCCAGACTTCGCAATGGTGAAGTGGATCGGATGGATGTCAAAGGCTACATGCTGGAGATCAATCTCTTCGATCTGGCAGCCTCATTCGAGATGTTGGCACCGCCGAACGCAGACGGTGTTTGTTATCCCGCCGTGCAGTTGGGAGGTTACACAGGGGAGACATGGAAGGGGCTTGGCCTTAGGCCTGTGGAGGTGCGATCTTCGCTGAACGCGGCGTTTGCCCGAGACCTATCTGCTGTCGATCCTGGAACTGCAACTTTCAAGGGTGTGTTGGCTGGTGTAGGTGCGTTAGGGGGGATGCTTGCCGACATCTGGGGTCGCTTGGCCTGGGGCACTTGGACGTATGTAGACCCGGATTTGCTCCTCCCCCACAACGTGGTCAGGCATGTCGCAAACGACAGATTTGTCGGCTTACGCAAAGCGGATGTGCTTCGGAGGATGGTAGGGCAGATCTATCCGGGCGAGCCGGTACCCGCTGCGATCTGCGACGGCATTCTCGCTGACGATCCCCGCATCAATGAGGCCATAGAGCACGCTGACCTTTTGATCGATGCCACCACGACGCTGGCTGTGCCTCGTGATCTGGCGCGACGGGATCATTCAACCCGGATGGCCAGTGTCTTCCTTACTCCATCAGGGATGTCGAATGTCATTCTGCTAGAAGACTCGGCACGGTTGCAGCGTTTGGATGCCCTTGAAGGGCAGTATTACCGCGCAATCTTGAACAGCCCTTGGGGTGAAACCCATCTCGTCAACCATCTTGGCGATCGGTGGGTGGGTGGCGGATGCCGGGATATTTCGTTTCGCATGTCGAATGAAAACATCCATGTCCACGCGGGACTAATTTCCCGGAGGCTGCGCAAGGTCGTAACCGGTGCCGAAGCCAAGATCATGATATCGGCGTTGGATGATGAGTCTGGCAGTGTGGGATCACATGAGGCCCTGGTGCATCCCGTCACCTGCGCAACTATCGGAGAGTGGTCGGTAACATATGACAGTGGCCTTATCGACAAGATCAAGGCACAGCGGCTTGCGGCCCTTCCCAACGAAACCGGTGGATCCATTCTCGGTATCACTGACTTGAAGACGAAGACCATCGTCCTGGTCGATACCCTGCCACCTCCACCTGACAGCGAGTCGAGCCCCACCCACTTCATCCGGGGCAAGGAAGGTCAGTTAGAGGCACTGAGGAAGGTGCACGATCTGACGGCTGGCACCGTTGACTATGTCGGGGACTGGCATTCCCAT
Organism: Pseudomonas sp. W22_MBD1_FP4; assembly: GCF_052113765.1. Classification (NCBI taxonomy): domain Bacteria; kingdom Pseudomonadati; phylum Pseudomonadota; class Gammaproteobacteria; order Pseudomonadales; family Pseudomonadaceae; genus Pseudomonas; species Pseudomonas sp. W22_MBD1_FP4. The sequence continues at coordinate 57,730 of NZ_JBGQOI010000021.1, forward strand.
CCGAACGGTTGTTCCGTCAAGCAGAGCGCGGACGACCTTGTCCTGTTTTCCACGCTGGTGAGCAGGATGCAGATAGAGGGTTTACCGGCACTGATGCTGATCGTTTCCGATGCTGATCTCGGCATTTATGTGAGGTGAGCCTTGGGGTAACGGATTTCAGCTTTGGTTAGTTGTTGGCGAGCGGCGAAATTGCGCGACACGCCTAGATGATCGACATGTGCTTGTTCGATTGATGCCCAAATACCGTGCACTGCGTGAGGGGTTGGTATGGATTTCAGCAAGGTTTTTGATGCGTATAAGTACAAGGCTAGGGTAAAGCCTGCTTTGCTGTTGGTGTTGCCGGTAGTCATTTATGTCATGGCTTTCTTCGAAGCTGCACGATCCTTGAACGGGGTGATCGCAACCTTCCTGGTATCGTTCGGTGTGGTGGCATTTGCCGCGAGCCAAATGTCCAGCAAAGGCAATAAGCTCCAGGAGAAGCTGTTCAAGGCGTGGGGTGGTGCCCCAACCACCATCGTGCTGAGGCACTCCGACGACACGTTGGAGCGGCCCACGAAAAAGCGCTACATGCAGCGCCTGGCGGATCTCATAAAAGATTTCACCCTTGTCACGGAAGAGGAGGAAAAAACTGACCCGAAGGCCGCAGATGATGTGTATCGGTCTGCAGCGAACTTCCTGCGTGAACAGACGAGAGACACGAAAAAGTACGCCATGATCTTTGACGAAAACGTGGAGTATGGATTCGCCCGGAATCTCACGGCTTGCAAGTCGACAGGCATCCTACTGGCCCTATCCTGCGTCGCGCTCTGCTTGGTGACTCTGTATCACACGATAGGTTTGCCCCTGCAAGAATTGAGCTTCGAGGCGTTAGCGAAACATCCAATCCTGCTCGCAGCCACAGGAGTCGAACTGGTCATCTTGCTTTGCTGGATCTTCCTGGTGAACCACGATTGGGTTCGGGTTAGAGGCTTTGCCTACGCACAGCGTCTGTTCGCTAGCTGCGAACAAGTCAGCTAGAGCATGCCGACCTGCAGTCTCCGCAGCCAACGCCCAGCTAGGAAGCAGGGGGAGAGCTGGTAGACGGCCAAACACTGAAGGCGTCTTTCGCAAAAAAACAGAGGTTGGGTTGGCTGCGCCTCAATGATTTAAGATGGATTCCACCGTCTGGTTTTTTGAGGAGTCATCGATGTCCCGTTTAGCTGAATTTCGCGCGCTTGAACAAAAATTGGCTGCCCAATTGGCTGAATTGGAAACCTTGAAGGGCTCGTCGGAGCTGCAGAAAGAAATCGAGTTCGAGAAAAAGCTCCGCGACTTGTTAAGCCACTATGGATTCAGCCTGCGCGACATCATCAACATTCTTGATCCCCAGTCCGGGCGGCATGCGGCCACGCCTGGTGTTCACGAAAGGAACCAACGTCGAGCCCGTCAATTGAAGCAGTACAAAAACCCGCACGACGGCGCCATCGTTGAAACCAAGGGAGGCAATCACAAGCTTCTTAAGGCGTGGAAGGCCAAATACGGCGCTGAACAAGTTGAATCGTGGTTGGTCAAGTAAACCAGCGGTTTCCTGGTCTAGAGGAGCAGCGAAGCTCGACGCTCAAGATTTGTTCAGACCTAGACCAGGGAGCGGTACAAGCGCTGGACGTCAAGCGCCTGATTGATCGGTTGATGACGTATCGAAATTGCATCAGCCCTTGAAGCATGTCGTAAGTGCACAGCAACGCGATCCATCGACAGAGTGATCCTGTAAAGATTATTGCTCCTTTTTCCACAAGATGGAGCTGGCCGAACCTGTCTATCTTGGGCCTTTGGCCGGTTTACAGGCCGGTTCAATCCCGATTATAAACGTACCTCCTGTGAGGTCTGGCCCTAAGACGAAATTACCTTGGGCGAATTAGGGCTTCGCCATCAAGATAGGAGGTCAGGGAATGCCCGCAAAGATTCAAGTCTCGGAAGCTTACTGCGTAGAGCTTGGGGAAGTCGTTTCCATTACAGATGCACGCAGAGCCTACTTCTCACAGCTTGAGCCCAGAGCTCGCTTCACGTTTCAGTGTTCCTACGCTGATTGCATGGCGTTGACCAAGCGGCCCACGATCACGGCAGTGAACTATGCAAGCTTGCCACAGGATACCTATCGGGCAGCGCATTTTCGCGACCCCGGCGTGGGTCATGCGCCTGGTTGCCACTGGCAGGATGAGGAACCCGCCGTAAGCGATCAAGACCAGGGAGGAGAGGCTGCCCATAAGGATCGAGAGGCCAAACGTAAGCTCCATGATTTCATTGATGAGTTCGATCCCACCGCCGTCAAACCGAAGGCTGGAGATGGGGTGTCAGGGAATGCTGGATCAAAGTCAGCCCATGGTCGTGGGCAAGGCAGCAGTGGTGTTGCGAAAGGCAGTTCCTTCTCAACCAGAAACCGCACTAGCAGTTTCGAGCGGCTCGTCGAGTACTATCGCAACGCGCACAAGGATCTTCCGAGCACCGAGTTCTTTGGCCTACAGCTGAAGGTTACCGGTGAAGGGGAGATGCCGCTTATTTCCTACTTTCCAAACATATCGAAAGCGGCACCCGACTCACCCAATCGGGTTATCCATGGCGGGGCTCGGCTGGAACCCCGCAATGGTAGTGGGTTCATGTTTTGGTTCATCGATCGTGTCGATGGGAAGGGCGTTTACCTGAAGGTCACCAAGCAGGAAATGGATGCTTACCGGTTCCGAGGCTTCTTTAACGACATCCTCGCCCAAGATGACGCTGACTATTTCCGCGTGTTCGGTCTGGGGCGTCTGGTGCTTTCTGAGACCAGGAAAAGCTACAGGCTTGCGATCGAAGATCTCAACCGTCTGACGATTTTTGCGGTAAAGAAAAACCAGCTTGCCTAATTTTTGATGGGCGAGGGAGCACTGGTAGTCGGCTGATAACCTGAGCGTTGTGTCTAGCGAGTAGCGTGATGTCTGTGGGTTGTGGCATACAGGCAATCGGCGCTTACTGATGGGCACCGCCACTCATGAATAGACCAGGGACGACATGGAAGATATCGAGCGTCGGATAGCTGAGAAGCACTTCAAGACAGGCGAGGGGTTTCTGCAGATTTATGCTGAAGACCCAGATGGTGAGATGTATGACCTGCTTTTGCGCCAGGGCAGGGAAATGTGCGCTTCACTGCCCGGCGATAAAGTGAGTCTGTACTTTGTCGATGGGGTGAGGTGCCAAGCCGGTGCGGATTCAGAGCTCAAGGTAGTAATGGTATGGAAGGGTATGCTTGATTTGATATTCAAGCTGGCGTCCTTAGTGACCGTGCATGCCCGGCCCATACCTTCAACCTACCAGGCTGCGCCTTTGCCCTGGCGTAACGACGTTAAGGTTTGGCTTAAAGATGGCGTCTTCGACTGGGAGAGCCCGGACTATTGGTGGTTACACGATCCTGAATACCGGGCAACCTTCGAAACATTTACGTTCGCTATCTTCTGCTTCATCGTTCTGCATGAAGTCGGTCATTTTCATAACCTCCACGCGGATCGCCGGATGGAGCGAGGCGCACCACTGGAAGCTGAGTCGGCAGCCGATCGAGAGCGGCTGGAGCGGCACGCGAGAGAGGTCATCGCCGATACCTATGCGATGCAGTTCCTGATGGATGAACTGAAGCAGAGGCTCTTTGCCGACGAAACGCACTATCATCCTCAGAGACACATTGGGATTACCCAAGCGTGCTTCACTTTCGCGCTCATTTCGGTATCAGCAACATTCTGGGGCTTCAGCGTAGCCATCCCCATGGATGAATCGCACCAGGAGAATTTCTATCCTGGCCATGCCTTCAGGCTTCGTGCGATTCAGAGCACAGCGCTGGAGCATGGAATAAATGGACTCGAACCCAACCAGGCTTACTTCCTCGTTTCAGAGGCGATGAAGCAGTGTTTTGAGATTATGTCGGTTATCTCGGACGGTGATTTCGTAACGTGGGATCAAGCCCTTCAAAACCCTATCCATGGCGCTCATTACGAAAAGGTGTGCGGGGAGGTCAGAAACTGGTCGAACCCGTTTTACGGCAGCAAAGATTGACTAGCCGTCCTCGACCGTGACCGCCCCGGGGCCGGAGACCTAGCAGGCATTCCCAGATGCCTTGGCGGCCTATTCCCAACCACGATCGGTAACGCTTCTGCTCGATCTTTTGTCCCGATCACCACAGAATGTTGCACCGTCACCGGCGCTCGGTTCTGCCTGAGCAAAAAAGCCTTCTGCCAGAGTGAAGTGGATACCCTATGCAATCTGACGACCAACTCAATACCGTGGACGTGCTCGATCCTGCCCAGCTTAAGCGCATCGAGTCTCTGCACAGAGGTTTCCTGTATCAGCACCTATATGGTGTGGGCTGCTTGTTTTTGGCGCAGGCTGCGGGTGTCAAAGAGGTGCTGGTCGAGCTGGATGAAGATATCCAACTCAGCACTGATGCCGGGAGAGTCTATATCCAGGTCAAAACACGTTCTCAGCCGCTGATGCCTGGCGACGTTGCAGGCGCATTGGAGCGCTTCGAGCAGATTCGGCAGTCGCATGGGCCTGAGGGGCGTTCTGGGAGTCCAGAGTTCGTGATCGTTGCGAACCAGCCTCTCGGCAGAACGCTTCAAGCGGAGGTAGACGAGGAAAAGACGCCCTCGGATCTGACCTATCTCTATCCCGGATCGAATGCCCCGCGCCCCAAATACCTTCCGCCTGCGTGGGTGACATTGGAGGAGGCGGCCCAGTGGTGCGTAGACCTGGCTGAAAAGCTGCAGTTCTCGCTGCTCTCACCTTCCGCGCTGACTTGGAAAATGGCGGGGTTGGTGATGCTGGCGTCCGCTGGGGGTAACGGAAACGCCAAGCACGTATTCCGCACCTCGGACTTGCCGGGCTTGTTCGAGCAACTGATCGTGCAGCTTCAAGATTTTCCTACGCCGCCTGCCTCCTACAGGCCTCAACAGAACGAACCTGCACTGGTATCGGCGGAGCGGGTACGGATCATTTGCGGTTTGTCAGGTGCCGGGAAAACGACTTGGGCAGCCTACGCGGCTCTGCATAGCCCTGAACCATGTGCCTACTACGACGTTGGTGACCTCCCGGGGCCGGCGATTGCGAGCTCAATCGTGCGCGAGCTTGCCTCCAAGTACTCCCAAAAAGACCCCGAAGGTATTCGGAAGATTCTGTTGCCCGGTGCTAGCGGTTACGAAGCCATTCGGGCATTCGACCGATTTTTGGAACAGGTTCAGGCGCCCTTGGTTGTTGTTATCGACAACGCGCACCGCGTTCCAGTCGCCCACCTGCGAGACTTGCTGAGCGCGACCCGCCACATCCGTTTCACACTTCTGTGCCAGCCTCATGAAAACGTCCGTGAACTTGAAGCGGTCATGACGTTGAGGCGGGAGACGCTTCTCGGGTGGGATCTGGATACCGTGGCACGGGTGGCCAGTGACGCCGGCGCGTTCGGCAGTGCACGGGCATTTGAGCAACTCCGAACATACTCCGGTGGGTTACCGCTGTACGTTGACAGCGCCGTTACGGTTGCCCTGTCAGAATATGGCGGAGACATCGAGGCGCTCTGTGTCGATCTCGGCCAGCAATCGAACGTAGTGGAAACGGCCCAGGAGGTCATCCTGGCTCGCGTTTACGAGGGTTTCGAGCAGATTACCCAGAACGCGTTAGCCATTGTCAGCCTTGCTGATACAGGGCTCACGCATGAGGAAGTCGTCCGTTTGCTATCGGCTACGCTCAAGCTGTCCCAAGGCGGCGCAGCTGCGGCCATCAAAAAAATCCAGGCCACAGGGACAGTTGAGGTGTTTGGCGCCAGGACACTCAAAGTCCATGACGCTGTCCGTACTCTGGGCCTACGTCACCTGGAGCTCATGGGTGAGCCCGTGATCACTGAGGCATTGGTAGCGCTGAAGGAGCTGTTGATCCGAAGCCTGGAAAAGAGTCGTGATGTTTCGCGGTTTTCGCTGCTCACGCGTGTTTTCATCAGGCTCCACGATGTGATGACCTTGATCGGCCTCGCAGGCGAGGAACTGTTTTACGAGATGGGGATATCGGTCGACATCACCTCCAGCTTGAAGCGGGCACTTGATGCGGACGAACTCAACCCACACGAGGCGTTCTGGGCGCTTGATGCCCTAGTGTTTTCCTACATGCGAGAAGGGCGCTTTGACGAGGCGGCTGAACCTCTCTCGATGATGCAGCAGCTTCTTGATACTCACGGATTCGAGGCCCGCGAGCAGATCGCATGGGCTATGCGAAAAGTGCTGCTGGCGTCCGACCAGGGCCGTGCGGACGAGGTTGAACAGGCAGTAGCGTACGCCACCCCGAAAATCCCTGACCCCGACTACCGCCGAGTATTCGATTACAACCACGCAGTCGCACTGTGGAAGTTGAAGCGCCACAAAGCCGCTGAAGCGATGTGCGAGAAAGTGGTCAGTGAATACTTTGAGATCTTGGGGCTGACCCATAAAGCTGTGATGGGCAAAAATTCGGATGTCCTGTGGGAGGTCATCAAGCGACCACCAAATGTCCATGAACACATCAAGCACCTTGCGGACGCCTTGGAAGTTCAAGCCAAAGCTCGCGAAGGCCAGGGATTGAAAGCGCTCCTGCAACGTATCCATGCCATGAAATTTTATGGAATGGTGGAGGGGTACGAGTCGATTGTGCGGGTCGGACAAGACTTGGCCGATGAATTTGTGGGGCTCAAAGACTTCGTGGGTGCAAAGGAGGTCATGGAACAGCATGTCCTGCCGGTCGTTACTGGGGCAGGTCTTATCGGAAGGCTGGTTCAGGTCAGAAGTCAGTATGCGGTGATACTAGCTCGGTGTGGTGATCACCAAGGTGCAATCTCTGAAATCAGGCGGCTAGACCCCTACCTGGAAGGCGTGGAAGATTGGCAGAAGCAGGAGCTGCATGGCCAAACTCTACTGATTGGCAGCATCATCAGTGAAAGCAGACGTGTGGCGCTCCGTTCCCAGATGGGGGCAGTAGGTCGCAACGAGCCGTGCCCGTGTGGGTCAGGGCGGAAGTTCAAAAAGTGCCACGGGACATAAGCCCGTCGAGGACTGATGTGCCCGATAGCTACTCGGGCACGCATTTCTTGCCAAAGTTCGTCAGTTCAGGCTCGCTGACCAGTCGATCCGCAAATGGCGCATTTGGGGCTCCCAATCCTCTCGCGGGTTTCTGGCAACCGGCATACATGGAACTCAACGAGCCTGGCGACGCTCCGTCAAGGTGTACAAATGGAAAAAATTGATCCTGTCCTTCTAGAGGCCGCAATTCGAGTGTTTGGTAACGAGGCGCTTGCAATGCATTGGCTTATGACCCAAGCACACGCTTTAGCCGACAAAAGGCCGGTGGATGCGACCGTTGACGATGCATTGGAGTTACTGGCGCGTCTGGAGCATGGTTTGGGCGCTTAACAAATCGAGCCTCCGGATACGACAGGTTCTGACTAGGGCGCCGATCGATTGACCGACTCCCCGCCAAATCCGGAACTCGTAAATTCAGGCTTGTTTGCTTGGCCATCAAAGTCGGTAGAAATGATGTAGCGGGCCTTCGGTTAAGTCTCTGTTCACTCATACCCCACTCGCGCAGCCGACCAATCAAATGGTTGTGCCGGCACCGTGCAGATCCTCGAAAGCCGCCTACGCTGATGCGGGCCTATCGCCATCATTTAACCCTCCCTGGCCACTGAAGCCCCGAGGGTGCATGCGATCGGTTCCGGGTCTGACAACCCTTTCCCACCCGTCTCGGACAACAGGCGTCTGTAAGCGTCCGTCACCGTCATATTTCTAGCGAAACGCATTTGCTGACCTTGTACGCACTTTGAAAATTCTGGCCTGTAAACCAAATTTTTACACTGTAAACTCCTGTGATTAACACGTTAAAAAATTGGTTTACAGGGGGCACCTGAATTCTGGCCGCGCTTGGGGCTATATTGCCAATTTATGGATAATGCGATCCCGACATCGGATCCTATGACCCCACTGTCTGATGGTCAGCTCTGGTCTCTTGCCTGCGAAGCCTATGGGGATGATCTCCCTGTAATCCATCGATCGCTTTTAAGCGCCTACGAGCGTCGTCCAGCGTCCACGCCAAAGGCGTAGAGGAAATCCTTTTAGTGATCGAAAGCCGTGTTGGCGACGTTCAGCAGTCGAGGCAGGTTGTAGTCCCCCGGGCGCCCAAAGCGGGCACTCAGCATGATCGAGATGGCACCATGAAATTTGCCCGTGCGATGATCCACCGGCAACTGCAGGCGCGGCATGGCTATCCGCATCTTCTCCCGCAAGGTTACCCAGGCTGCATCCGTTTCCCTGCAGTCGTTGGCAGCGTGCTGGTTCCAAAAATCATAAAAGGCCTGACGAACCAGGGATTTATCCAGCGAGCGTTCGATTTCAGCTCGCTGCGCATCGTAATCGTAGAAAAACACCTTCTGTTCTCTAGGGTCGATCGTCAGCTCATCAAGGAACACGTGCGCCATCGTCCAGCGATTGAAGATCGTATTGCCTCGCAACTCCGGAGTGGGGTACCAGCAATCCAGCGCCATGCGCTAGGCCTGTATGGAGCGCTCAAGTGTTGCCTCGTTCACTAGGAAGACGTTGTGGTTGTTGAGGTAGAAAATATCCTCTTCGGCAGTACGCGTCGTGGTTGGGTCGAAGCCGTGGAAGACCCAGACCATTCCACCGTTGTTGCGCCGGTAAAATTCGCGCCGGCCTACAATTTCGCTTAGGAACGTTGTCGACAGCTGAACCTCGAACGCCAGACGCTGACCTGCATGTTCGACCTGGACATCCGGCTTTCGCCACTGTGCTCGCTCAGCCAAACGCAGCCCTTTCCAAACGGCCTCCACCAGCGGCTCAGTGCACTTTTCGTCGGCCATCAGGCTGCCGCGGATAATGGCCTTGAGTCTGAAGTGCGCCTCACTTTCCTTCGCCGCGTTGTATTTGATGCATTTGATCTGATCGGCGCTCAGCTCGCCCCGTGTCGAGATCGAACATTTCTCCTCCGCTTCTTCATTCAGGTGATGGCGGAAATGAAAGTACCGATCTTTCGTACGCACCAAGATCACAGGTGCAGAACACAGCTGGCAGACCAGCCAAGGTGCATCTGGATCTCGGGCATATCGGGCCATCAATTCGGCTCGATCTTTCATGACCAGGCTCAGCTCCCGGCGCAGGAACACCTGGGCGTCGATATTCAGACCTGTTTCCATGTCGAGGATTTCGGTCAGAAGCATCGTGTTGGTAGGCTGTGCCATTTCGTGGGTGTACATGCTGCGTCCTTACAGGGGATATGTACCCTCAGCATCCTGATTGCGGCTGGGCCTCGCCACCGAACCTCTTACACTTGCTATCACCCAGCCGAGTCGACGGCGCACGGGGGCGTGGTCGTGGAGGTCTCGTCAAAAAGGTACGGGGTCAGCTTCTCTGAGCGCGGCCTCAATCCTGCGCCTGACATCCAAGGCAAACTCACTTACGGTGCTGATGGCCTGATCCACCTCTGCTGGTGACAGCTCGATAGGCTTGTCATCGACCGTCTTGCCATTGCGATGGACGATGTCATGTCGCTTGCTGCAAATGCGGCCAACTCCAGCCAGGTCGAGGTCTTTCATGTGATCGCCAAACATCACGCCCAAGACCTCCTTGATGGTGGCGACGTTGTGAAATGTTTGCTCGGCCAAGATTCTGAGGGCAATGGTTTCCACCACCTTCGGGTTTTCAGCGATCTCCTTCAGAGACACGGAGACAACGTTCACCTTTTTATAGCCTGCAGCAAGCGACCTCAGCAGGTTTTCGTCGCTTACTACAAGCTTGCGCACCACCGAGCTAATCAGCGCTTCCATGAGAGTGACGGTATGCGCATAGACGAGTTTGAAGACAGTATTGGCGTTGGGAGTTTGGGTTGCAGCAGCCAACAGGCTAGCCGTGGCTGCTAGCTCAGTTTCGAATTCTTTGAAGAATTCCTGGTGAGAGTGACGATTCAGCCATTGGATCTCGGCTTTGGCGTCGAGCATGTCTGAATATTCGGCTGCCAGCTTTTCCCATAGCTCGGGCTCTTCCTCCGGGTCGATCTCAAATCCGTATATCTGGCGACCCCATTCGATACAGGCTTCCTGTTGAACCTCGAAAAAATAGTCCTTAGTCGAGCTCACGGCGTATCCTCTGACGTGTAAGGGGAGTGGTGATCGCGGCCACGCAATCATCGGTCATGAGTGGCGAACGAGGTGTTGGTTTGCCGAAGGCGATCAGCGATCATCATCGGCCCCCGCGCAATTGTACTTTGCCACCATTATGCAGAAGGACGACAGAACCGCCATGACAGCCGAGCAATACGTGTGCTTCAAATGCGCCACGGATCCTTTCATGGCTCGGCAGATTCAACGCAACGGCATATCCGTTACATGCTGTCTCTGTGAAACCAAACGCATGTCGATCTCGCTACCGAATCTAGTGAGCCGCGTAGAAAAGATTCTTGAGGCCTATGTCTGCCCAGGAGAGCACCACTTCACGTGGAACGATGTTCACGGCTCGTTCCAGCGTCAGTACGGGGAGCTGATCGACGTATGGGTGGGAGAAATTTTCGGTTGTGACAACATCGACCCTGTCGTAAAGCTTGTTTGTCGAAACCTGACGAATTACAGCGACGACGTGAACTACACTCACTTGCCCTATTTGCCTAGCGATTTCAGATACCAGTGGGGCGAATTCCAAGAGGGATTGGCGCACGGGAACCGCTTCTTCAATGAAAGCGCGAAATCGTTCCTGGACTGGCTGTTCAAGGATCTGGCGAAGTATTCCGCCTCATCAAGCGACCATGCGGTGGTGCGGATTCTGTCGCCGGAAGAAGCCCCTTCGATCTATCGCGCCCGTTCATGCGCAACCGCCGGAGACGTCAGCAAGATTAGCGCTGACCCGGTTTGCAATCTCTCAGCGCCGCCCAAAGAAATCGCAGGTGAAGGGAGGATGAATCCCGCCGGCGTGCCGGCCTTCTATGGCGCCTTTGAGCGCAAAACCTGCGTTGCCGAGTTACGTCCTCCGGTGGGGGGCTCCGTTGTCAGTGGTGAGTTCAAACTGACCGGCTCGATCAAGGTTTTGGATTTTGGCCGGTTCGAGAGCGCTGACCTGGGGCCAGAGCCGAGTTTTTTCGAGTCCAACTACTTTGAAAAACGTGGCCGTCGTCAATTCCTAAAGTACCTTCATAACCTGATCACCGTACCGGTGCTTCCAGGTTCCGAGCGCAACTACCTGACATCACAAGCCGTCGCCGAATACCTCGCCACGCACTGCAAACCTCGCATCGACGGTCTCATTTTCAAATCTGTTCAGGCACCGATGGGCAACAACATTGTTCTGTTCTCTCATGTAGCGTGTGCACCAACGCCAACGTTCTGGAGTGTGGATGGCGCAATGGGGGTGACGGGAGCCAAGCCATCCAGCGGGTCTTGCATTGAGTACGTAGCTGACAGTCTTGTCTATCATGACGTGCGCTACGTGGCATACGAAACGGCTGATGAGCCACTGTCGGAAGATAAACCTACGTGCAAACCGGAGCCCGTGTGGGAATTCTAACGACACCCGATGAGTGCCACTGCCGGGGTCGAACCAGGCAAGGCCTGTGAGCTTCAGAGCGCAGTACACTGTGTCGAACTATCGACTTAGAGATGGCAAGTATGGCGCGCGATGACTTCAAACAGAGCACCATCAAAAGACTGCGGGACAGGGTCGCACATCGGTGCTCGAACCCGAGCTGCAGAGTCGCCACGTCAGCCCCACAGGATGAAGACGGGGTGACCAATGTCGGTAAAGCGGCGCACATATGCGCCGCCTCGTCTGGCGGTGCCCGCTTCGACGCTGGCATGACCAGTAACGAGAGGAAAGCCTTTTCAAATGGGATTTGGCTCTGCGCGAATCATGCAGATGAAATTGACCGGGACTTCAACACCTACACGGTCGAGTTGCTCAAAGCCTGGAAGAGACAAGCCGAAGCCACTGCTAAGGCCGAGCTCGGCAAACCCCAGCCCTCAGCTCAAGACGCACCCGACCTCTTGGCAATGACCCTGACGGGATTGCCAAAAAGCTTCTTGCCCACTGCGATTCAGAATGCCCATACAGCGACTGCACAAGTCCTGTCACAGACTGATCCTCGCTTCGATGTCATCACCAGGTACGATCCTCAACACGGTACCGTTTTCCAAGTGAATGCGAAGGAAAACGTGCAGCTTGCCATGACCGTACGGGGAAAGGATGCCCCAGTGGCTGCTACAGGTTTCGACGCGCTGTTCGAGCATGGTCAAAGCTTGGAGTTGGACATGACCAACGTTGCCATCCAGGGATCGCCACTGTTCGACGCGATCGTGGACATGACCAAAGGCGCGGGGGGAAAGATGCAGTTTTTTCGCCCTCCTACCCATGTGATCCAGAAGATCATTCTGACGGATCCGGACACCTTTGAAACGCTGGTGTTGAACGACATGCCAGGAGAAATCGTGTGGGGCACCAAGTCGTTCTGCCTCAAGGGCGAATCCATGGCTGGGATGCTCAAGCTCGTTGCCGAGGTCGACGATGGGGGCGCGGTTTCCAATGTGAACTTCAACATCAGCGTTGAAAGCTGGCAGTCGCGCCCGGTCAACCAACTGCCATGGTTCTCGAAAATCGCGCAATTTGCTGAAGCTGCGCTCAACGGATGGAAGGTCTCCCTCATAGTTGAGCTCGATGGTGAGCGACTTTACGTCATGTCGATCAATTTGCGGCCTGAAGGCTTCAAGCGACTGACGACCCTGATGACCTATTTACAGTGGGCGAGACGCCTCACGGAGTTTCTGGGTATATCGCTCAATGTTGACCTGACCTCTGGTCTCACAGATGAAGACTACGTTGAGCTGAAAGACAGCGTTGATGCCATTGATGGATTCTACAAGCCGCTGGAGAGCATCAAATTCCCTATTCGAAGCGCGACGAGAATGGGGGAAGACGAGGCCAGCCATTTCCAAAACCAGCGATATCGCTTCAAAGAATTCGACGCCACGGAGCAGAAAGGCATCAACGTATTTGGCCAGGCGGTTTCTTTACCCCCGGTTCACATCATGATCAGGAACGGGCTCTTGGAGCTGGTGAGTTACGAGAATACGATCGCCAGCTTTCACATCTATCCACTGGAGGACTTCGACGCGTACTGCCGGTTTGCACAGAAGCCATGAGAGGGCTCAGGGCTTGCTGACGCGTGGCAGTCACCAAGGGCAGGAAGCAGACGAAATCTTGAATCGGGCCTGTGCTTGCGAGCTGGAGGCTCAATTTACGGAACCGTTCGCAAGCAGCTCGCGGCTGGAAGTGCTTGGTAGCCCATTACAATCTGAAAGCCTTCAGCACCATGCTCTCGACAAAGGCATGAACTGCATCATCACCCTCTTGCCGATCCAAAAGGTAGTTGGTGCTAACGTCGATTTCCTCAAAGGCGCAGGCGTAATCGGGCTTCAGTGCTCGACGACCCTCCGGCACTTCGTACTCCACGCGAATGATGACTTTCTGGTCGTTAGACAGATTCCAGAACTCAGAGAATGTCTGGGCTCGCGACTCGAACCAGAAGCGCACCCAGTTCGCGCGCAAAGGTTTTTTGCCTTTGCCTGCTACCGGTTTGAAGTCGCTGATCAGCATCAACACGATGATGACCTCGTGCTCCTGGAGTGCGCGGTAGCGCCACACGTGTTCCTTATCGGCTACCTTAAGGGCATTGATGAAGTCCTTAATGTCCACAAACCCCACGTGATTTCTGAATTGCAGCCAGTGGATGCGCCAGTTCTTGAAGAAGTTATCCCGTAGCGCTTTCGTGCGCGCCGGGTCTTCGTCCACTGGGCAGAGCACTGTGTACTTGTGACTGGCACTAGCCTTGATGGGGCAGAACGGCTTTGGCTGGCCGGGGGTAGCCGGGAAATGGCTGAAGGTGGAGTGATCCTGGGCCACGATCTCGCCCCGGATCAGTAGGTTTTGCCGGCAGCCGGGACAGGTAGTGGGCGGGCGATTGGTTTTGACGGTGCCCACAAAGGGCGGGCCAAATTCAGCGCGGTACTGAGAAATCGTTACGGGCTTGCCTGTCCAGGGATGTCTAGCGATCTTCATCAATAGATCCGTCTAAAACGTCTGAGTGTCCTTGGAATGATCTGGAAACTCAAGGCGCTTAGGTGGCTGTCAGCCCTATGTTAGAGCCGTTGGTGACCCAAGCCGAAGGTCGCTGCTCAGGGGCAGCTTCAGCCGCGTCACTTTCTTCCTCGGCCTACGTGCTGACGGCGCAGTTAGACCTACGCTTTCGTATCTGGATTCGCTTTAGACCAAGGCACACATCACCAGCTCAGAGCAGCTCTGCAATAAACGGTTACAGATCCCGATCGCAGCTGCGACCATGGTGCAGCGGCCAAGCCGGGGCATCCGCCTTAACATATTGTTTCAAATGGCGATCCGACCTATTCGATCTCGCCGAGTTGTACTGGATTCAGAGGAAAATGCCGTATGCAGTCAGCCTATACCGTCCTAATCCTGCTGACGCTCGTGAGCGTCTCAAAGCTAGCTGGTCGGCTGCTCCCGATTCCGTTGCCATTGGTGCAGATCGGGGCAGGTGCTCTGCTGGCCTGGCCTAATCTGGGTCTACATGTCGTCCTCAACCCAGAGCTTTTCCTTTTTTTATTCCTGCCTCCGCTGCTTTTCGTCGATGCCTACACCCGATTCAAGTGCACAAAATGGACAGTACTTATTTACTTTAAATCAATAGGTTGGCGTTTTTTTTAGGTGTCCATTTTTTTTTAAATTAAATGGACACGGATCGCCTTCTGTTCGCATGAGGGGAGGTGGCAGGCTCGGCAGCCATCGATTCTCCCTAGTGATTGGAGCTTTGAACTGAACGATAAGCTTGAAATCGCCGTGCTGGAAACCCCCATTTGGCGTGCGAGGCGTAAGCCGTATAGAGGGTTTTTACGTGATGTCGATCGGCGGCAAACAGCGGGAGATGCCCCTCAAAAAAACGGCTTGCTACGTCCGTCACCACGCGTAAGACCTGTCAGCAGCAGACGTTGCCTGCTCACATGCCCCACGCGTGAGCTAGACGAGATCACCCAGCAGTACTGTATCCCCGTTAGGAACAATGGCCTTATCGCCGAGGCGAATGAGGTTGAACTCAACATTGTGGGTGGCTTCACGGTACGCGGCTTCGCTGTCATCAAACGACGCTGCGACGATGCTTTGAAGGTTCTTCTGGGCAGATAATTTCTGAAGCAACGCCAGCTGGCTCTTAGTTGCCATGGAGTGCTGTCCTGGCTCATCCATCAAGATGAATCCCGGATGGTTGCCCTTCACGGTGAAGTTCGCTGACGTTTCGTAGAGAGACAGGATGTAACTCCAGATCAGACGTACAAAGTCACTGGCGCTGGATTCGCGCGCGATGTTGGAACTGCTCTTGGAGGTGCTGGTAACCGAAGCGCTCTTCTGTTCGGCGAAATTTTTTGTGTAAATTTCCCTGAGCTCAATCTTGTCCAGTTCTGGCAGCAGGTTTTCCACATTGAATCTGATGTCAGTCACTGAAGCACTGTGATAATCAAATGAACTTACGTTCGATCTGAAAACTTTCCCAAAATACTCGTATTTCGCCAGGTCGGCATCAGAGTAATGTTCTTTTGGTAGATCGGCTCTGGCTTTTTGATTGAGTTTGAACTGATCTGAAAGCTGAGCGAGGGTTTCCAATAGATCTTCGTTACGCTCAACAAACTGCGAGACTTCTTCGATGCTTATCTCGATCTGAAGCTGTTGGCGCAGGTTTGCCTTCGATACCACGGCATTTGTGGTGAGGTCAGATTTTAGTGCGCGAAGTTTGGCTTTTGAACTGTTGATCCGCTTGGCCAGCTCTTCACCAACCACGGTGGTTTCCTTGACCGATTGCTCGATACCGGCAGTATCCCGCTCCAGCATCTTGATCTGCGACTTCAGATAATCGATGTTGGTCTCGATATCCATGTGCGGAGTGCTTTCATGGAGGTCAGTCAGGGAGTGGCCGATATTCTGATGGCACGCCGGGCATACGTCGCCGGCCACATCAAGTTCGAGTGAGGCGCCATACTTGATGAGCTTCTGAGTTGCCTGGTTCTTCGACAGCTCTTCTTCAGCTTGCCGCTGGTGGATGGCGTTGGCGTTTCGCGAAGCCCGGTGCAGAGTCAACTCACCAACACTGGTCTCGTATGCGACTGTCAGCTCTTGAAGCGTCGAACTTTCATATTCGATGAGTTTCAGTGTTTCCGCTGGTAGCGTGTCTTTCCACTTTGCCTCATCTTGAGCTAACTTCTGAAGAGCCTGGATCTGGTTGCTTTTGAACTGATCCAGCCCTACCAGGCCATGAAGTGTGGACTTCTGGTAAGTCACGCTCTCAGGAAGGAACTCCAGCACCGGATTCTTCGGCAGACCCAGAACCTTCATCGAATTTTTCAGGGCATCGTTGTTAATTGCCCGATAAGTATCTTGCCAAGCGGTGTTCAGCTCTTGCGACTCGTGATCCAGCCGCGCCCGGTTGGCTTCCATCTCAAATACATTGGCGCCAACCAGGAAGTCGACGATCTTGATTCGAGCTTCCTTGACCCCGAAGTAGGGAAGGTTGGCGATGTAGTCCGTCCAGCCACGCTTTTGCTCAATGACCATCGCCGCGAAGATGTATTGCAGATAGAGCTTCACCTGCTTGCCGTTCGTATGCGGCACCATTGGCAGCTTGAGCCCAAGGAAGCTCTCCAGGTAGGTGTAGAAGCCTTCCCTGATCTGGGCGCTCCCGCCATCATGGAGGAACCGATAGATGACAGGCCCGGATTGCCCTTCACTGAGAACCGCGCACTCCTGGATCTCGACCAGCTTTGGGTTGACGCCGTCCTCTTTGATTTTTCGCGTAACAGTGATTGTCTTGCCAAGCGATTCCAGCTCCATGATGACCTTAGAGCGCAGGATCGGGTACTTCACGTCTTCAAACTCGACATGATTCTTCAAGACATAGGTCAGTGCTGCGGCGTTCTGGGCACCCAGCAGCTCTTCCATCCCTAGAGCGTAAAGGATGCTGTGGACGATACTGCTTTTGCCCGACGAGTTCCGACCACGGATGATGTTCAGGTTACGATCGAATTTCGCCATAAAGCCAAATGGGCCGCCGGTGGTTTCGATTGCGATTTTGATACGTTTGATAAACATGGCTATTCCCATTCCTTGGATATGGTCTTGACCATAGCTTCAGTGATCTTCCTGCCGATCTTCGAAAGTGCGGTCTTCTCTTCGATCATGACGGTTTCATCGTTCATGATGTCTTTTACCAGCAGGGCGCCTTTTGGGAGCAGTTTGAACCCATTCGACGTAGGCTCGATCAGCCCGTCTCTGTACGCGAGCTGGAGGGCGATGGACAGTGCGGGGTCGAATCCCCAGACTGGAAGGCTGATCTGCCCCAATTTTGCAGCAAGGATCAACGTTTCCATGCGTCGAGGCGTTTTCATCGCCCAATGCATCAGGTGCAATTTGATCAGGCTACATTTGCTGCCGTGCCCACAGATCGAGAGGATCAGCAATGCTTGGCTGATTTTGTACATCGGTCTGAGTTCGGTCAAAACCGGCATCGGTCTTATGGTGAAGTTGATTGTTGCCATCAGCTATAGAAGTCCAGTTGGCAGACCGCGAGCCAACGGGCGACTGTTCTGCGCACTATGTCGTCCGTGAGGGTTACATCAATCAGCAGCTGTTCATCGTCCATCAGCCGAGCAGATAGGCGCTCCTTGACCATTTTAACCAGGTCGTCAGGGTGACCTGAGGCGGTCAGGCTCCATTCATCCACGTTTTCCTCAAAGCCGTTTAGGGTTTTCGCGACTTGGAAATATGTCTGAGGCGCTTTTTCGTAAAGCGTCTGGAAGAAGCTGTCGTGATCCAGGAAGGAGCTTTTAGTTATGGAGAGCAGGGCCGAGTTCGCGCGCTCACCTTTGTCGGCCATACGCAGTTGGGTTTTACGTTGTAGGTTTTCGTCGTAGGCGGTTGGACTACTGTTGACCTTGGGAATGGACTGCTTGTCGTGGCCTATGGAGATCGGTAATCCGGCTGTAATACGGTGCTGGTTTATTTCCTGAGTGTAGAAACCAATGTCCTGAACAAGTACTGTGAAGTTCTCGTCCAAGTGGGGCAAGCCCCAGGCTCTGACCTCATCCTGTTTTTTCTGAGCATGCGTCAACAGGGCGTTGTGGGCAATTTCGGGCGTGATGAAGTACCAGTCTTTGATTTTGGTGCCGCCAAGAATCCCAACCAGGCTAGTTTGGTTGTCCTTCAGCTTCTTGAGGTCTTTTGTGATCTTGTCCTGCTGCTTCTTATTGAGCTCTTTGCGCTCATAGTGCGTGTCTGGGCAATAGCACTGGAAGGCAAGCCCGGTATGCTTGGTAAACCCCTCGATGCCGAAATCGCCCGGCGTAGCAGGAACGTGCTGGTATCCGTCAGCGCCGAATTTTGCCTTTAGGACGAGCTGAAGCGTCGCCTCCCAGGTCGTTCCGTTGAAAGGCCCCATTGGTGTGATAATCAAAGCTCGCCTGCCTTATCACGCGTATCGATTAGTCCATTTCCGAGGGAGCGAATGTCGACCTCGGATATCGCATAGGGGTGCTGGGCACCGCGTTAGGCGACGCTATCAAATGGCCAGTGGCAGGTCTACGTTTTATAGTTAAATTGATAATCAACTTAACTGGTTATAAATACAGCACTGTTTTTATAACCACTGCCCAGTTTCGCAACCCCAGCACTAAATGATCATGGTCAGAAGGAAGGCGCATCCAGCGAAGCACGCTGGTGAGGCGTGACTATCAAAAATCCCGACCGCAAGATTATTATACGTCAGCACCCACACGAGCATCAGCCAGTACAGTATCAGCGCCATGAATCGTCTGCAGAAGCGACCTCAGCCGCTCACCCAATATCTATCCACGGTCGACCGGCTTATCCCCAACTGGCGTACGACAACCTTTATCGCGTGCCCTTGAGCTTGGAGCTTTCTGACCGCCTCTATGGTTCCGTCCGTGCGCTTGTCGCGTACGGGCAGACTCCTAGGGAGCGCTCCCAAGGAGACCGAGCTCTAATGATTTGCCACCTGGTCATCCCGAGCGTATTTCCTCTCATCCGGATCTCCTGAAGCCATCGCGGCTTTCACAGCCCGCTGCGCATTCATGAGCTGATCAACCAGCCGCTGCCGTTCATCCTCACCTAGCGCGGGATTGAGCATCGCCACAGGCGTCCTTCGACAACAAGGTATCGGCCATCCGGAGTTGTTGGATTCATCTGTTACGCTCACCGTGGCAGGCACGTTATACGTAGCGCCAATGTCATCAATAGGCCCCTGCAATGAAGGTGAACATTGCTGAATTGGATTCGGGGGAGTCCTTAGCGGCACGCCTGTTCCACGAATTGATAGACAGCGGCAGTGCCCCAGGCTCAATGGATGCCGAATCTTCAGTACGTGCGCGATTCTGATGGTGTTCGACAGCCCGACGATTCAGTAATTGCGGGCTTGCAGATAGATAAAAACTTTTAGCAACCAGATTCAATAAGCGCCGGGGCGGCACAGAAATAACATTATATAGTACTTCTAACTCACGCAGCCTGGGGATAAGTAAAGCCGAAAAGCATAAATTGAGGCGGTCTGTTTCTGTTATGCGGCACCTAGCACACCGCCCGAACCATAAAAGCAAAGTTGGCAAGCAAAATACGCAGAACTAATCCCGCCCCACAACAACTCCTCAGTAAGAGCGTCGTCCTTCAATTTCTTTCGCAGCACCTTCTCGCTTCATCTCTTTATAAATTGTCCACCGCAGACTAAGCTTATTCGCCCTCGACTTGAGAAAGAAAATCAGCGGAGATGGAGAGTTTTCAATGACAGCGTTGTAATCAGAGGCTAGAAGCAAAATATCCGCATCCAAATAACCTCTCAAAGCAGAGATCTCTACCCTATGGAATATTTCATCTAGGGAAGTCGCCGATCTTTTATATGCGAAGTACAGCCCAAGCATATCGGACGAGATAAAAAACAACATTACAGCAATAAGAGCCCTATTAAATGCTATTAGGTCATTCGGAGGAGCAAGCACGATAGCAGCAATGCTCCCGGTAAAGGAACACAATAACGAGCCCCACAGAAATTTACTCATCAGTTCGGCACTAGCATGATGAAGATCACCAGTCCAAAATGCAGACTCTTCAATAATCTCTGCCAACCTTTGATAGCCTGGAAACTCACGGCTGGCGAAACGACTTTCCTCTAAAATCCAGTCAGTACCTGATAGCGGAAGAATAAACTCTTTAAGAATTCGCTGCTGCTCTTCTAGAGATGGTTTTTTGCCTAAGCCACTCATGAATAATACTGCTCGCCGAGCTTGATCTCCCGCCGAACGATGCTTTTGTTGAGACTGGCTTAGCATAAGCCATGCAGCCAGAAAACCAAAACCCATGAGTGCTATTAATAAAAGCAGCCAGCCTTGATCAACATACACTGAGAATGCAGCAGTAAGTGCCATGCCCAACTGTAGCCACATCATAGATCTACCGCAGCGATCGGCCTTGTCGAGCTCTAAGTTTTGGTGTGTAAGTAGTTTGTTTATGCTGAACTTAGGCGCGCGTATTTTTAATGCCTTTTCGATAAATTCCTTTTTGCCTAGAGCGTAGGAGTCAACATCATTTTTATGAATTTTGGCCAAATCCTCCTTGAGTCTCGCGTAATTGCAAGCAAGTTTATCATTCATGCACAACTCTTCCCTGAAATTTATCATATCCTGCTCCCAGGTACTCTGCGGCTTGCAAATATGAATATGATAACCAATGCTATCGGGGGACGAATAGTTAACTAAAAAATAACGTGGAGTGTCCAAGTCTTTTTCTCTGACTTGGTAACCTAACTCTTGAATAATTTTCACTACCTCTCCGGACACAACCCAGTCCTGTAGAGATATTAAGATATCAATGATAGGCTTTGCGGACAGCCCAGGCACTGATGTTGATCCTACATGATCAATGAAAAACGAGAGATTCTGCAATCTATCCCTTATTGCTTGAGCCTCCTTGGTAAAAGCTTTTCCCCAGTCAACTGAGTGCTCGCTAATCTCTACACTATTCATTTTTTTACTTGCACAATTGAAAGACATGCAACTAGTTAGATTTTAGTCTGCGTAATTCTTAAAGCGCAGAGCCAACTCTTTAGTCCCGAATGCCTCACATAGTAGCTTAAAGCCACCCTTGAGTCCATTTGACGGGGGGTACTTTATCGATAGGCGAAAGTCAGGTCGGAGTACGGCATAGTCAATAGATTTACATAAGTGTGTTGGCCGGGCGGTTAGGCGGCAAGCTAGTTCGAGTTATGGCTCAGCCATAGTTTTCAGAAGCGCTGGCACCTGGCCGATCTGCGATGACGACCCTTCGACCTGAGCACTGCTGAGCAGGCACCCAAGGGATGTAGAGGCGGATCTGGATAGGTAGGCTGATCGTCTCAGGAGTCACTCCGTCGGTAAACGCTAAGGCCCTCGGCTTACGGAATGGTGAGGGATTGCATTACACTGGCGACGTCCGTAGCATTATATTCGACTATCCAGACAGCAGAAAATTTGTCGGCGACGCTGCGTAGGCCCAACGCTTTATGGGGCCATATGAAGGGAAATTGAAAGCGTTGGGGTTGTTCCGTTTTGGTACGGAAGACTTGCTTTCAAGGCCGTCCTTCCTTGGTAGTCATACGATTTCCGAATCTTGGCATCCGTCGTGTGGAACGCAGTAATTGGTGCCAAGAATCGCCTTCCTTTCTCCTCGCACAATCTGTAGACCGCCAAGGCGCGGAAGTGTCCCTGTCCTACCTTCACACTGCGGCTCCGGTTGAAAAGGATGCCTTGAGCATTCTTGGGCTTGTTCAGCCCCATCTCACTGTAGCCACAGTAAGCAGCTATCAAAATTTCCAGCACCTCTTCGACAGTGCAGTTGTCTTTCTGCATCCGAGCGTGAAGAGGGTGCGCGACGGCCTCATAGTCAATATGGATGCCACGACAGTTCGGTACCTGCCAGCCCATCTTCATGCAT
Organism: Pseudomonas sp. W22_MBD1_FP4; assembly: GCF_052113765.1. Lineage (NCBI taxonomy): Bacteria > Pseudomonadati > Pseudomonadota > Gammaproteobacteria > Pseudomonadales > Pseudomonadaceae > Pseudomonas > Pseudomonas sp. W22_MBD1_FP4. The sequence continues at coordinate 79,821 of NZ_JBGQOI010000021.1, forward strand.
ATGCTACGGACGCGGTCAAACTGTTGTTCGTCATGAGATAAGTGAACTCGGCTAGAGGGCCACGCTTGTGGGGTGGCGTGCTGGAGTCTTGCACCGCTATCACCTGGTCAGCCAGGGTTCTGAATGCGTCTGCGAGGCTCGCGTCCCCTGGCTGTAGGTGATCGAGCTCATGGTCAGCTTCCTCCCAAAAATTATCGTGCGGGCTTGATAGCCGGCTTACTGCTAGTGGCCTCGTATTCCGCTGCCTTCTCATCGCGGGCGTCGCGCAGTTTCTTGGCGAAAGGCTTAGCGGCTTTGATGAGGCCGGTGAAGGAATAGCTGTTGCTCGTGTTACCACCGTGCGACGCAGACTTGCGCTCCGTGCGTTTGATGTATTGCTTATCCTCCAGTTTGGCGATTGCGCGCTGAATCGTCCGTGGGTTACCCGTTCACACGCTGCCCATCATCGAGCGACACCGGCGCGCAGGTTTCGAGGTTGTCACGGCCGTCGATGGTGGCGTGTATGTCGTCGCTCACTGGCTGTTTGAGAGCGGTGCCTTAGATCGGTTCAACCGAGTTCATTGATTTTTTTGCTGGGGCGCTTGTGGTGATAAACGAGGCTTAGGAAAGAAAAAATGGGGCTCCCCCAATGTGTTTTGGACGCAAAGAAAATTGATTTCGGCGTCGAGATAACCGGGTACTTGTGTTGCGCCGAATTCCAGCCACCCTGCGTGATCGGAGTGGTTTTTTCTGAATCACGCGGGCGGTTTACGGACGGAAAAACGATCCGTACTTCGAGGCTCGAAAGGGTGTTCGAACTTATTGGATATCAGCTTTGTGAAACGCACAATGGAAGCCGATACGTGATTTGTCACTGGTGGCATGAGAACGGCGCCATGCCCGAGATCAATATGATCCACTAGCGAATTACAGGCATTTCAATCGGCTCCCAAGGTTACCCAATTCCCAGGATGCACGGCTCCCAGATGTCTGGATCCGTGTGGCTTTATAAGTCTTTAGAAAACTAGGCAGCAGTGTGCAAGCAGATTTGATTGAAGATGTGCTGTATGGCCCCGCTCAGATGCTAGGTGGCTCTCAGCTTGAAGACGGTGAGCTCATTGAACTGGCGCGCGAGGAGTTCGAGGGGCAGCCATTTTGCATCGTTCGAAACTGGATGGTGCTCGACCTCCTACTCACCGAGGCCCAGGAGCGTGAAGTAAGAAAGCAGGGACATCAGCCCACCGTCCTTTTCATCAACCATGCTGTGTTCGACAGCGAATCCCGCATCCCGGCCGGCGATTGTTTCATCCCCGGCTATCAAAAAGATTTCCACGGATGCTTTTTTGAAAGCAAAGACAAGCTGTACATCCTGGCTGGCCGTGGTGCAAGAAAGCACGTGAGTGTGCCTGCGATCTCAGCGTTGCATGAAAATTTGTCTTGGCCCGTCAGGTAGTGGCGAGATTGGGAAGAGCTCTATGTTTGGACGGAGTGCTTCGCTCGCGATTGGAGTGATTCAGCGACGTATTCCCCGCTGTCCAGCTGGTCGGACAACAGCCCAGAAGCTCTTCGGACTCAGATTGATCAAGGCACAGTGAGGCTTCGGTAATTCGCCGAGACGTATGGAATCCATAACTCTTCAAATTCACTCGAATGGCCGTTGGCGCGATGCACTGGTGGTCAGCTTCGATTCACCGAGAGATAGCCTGCGAAGTCGGTGCAACATCAACTATGTGCCCGAATACCTTGTGGATCAGTTCATTCAACTGGGTACGGTGAAAGCGCCTGCCATCAGTGCGAACCTCCCGCTGGAATGGGATATTCGGCGAGAGCTCGCCCCAGCTTTTCTGCACGATATCATCCCCGCCGGTGCTGGACGTCGGCACATCTTGTCGAGAATGGCAGTACCGCCAGGGATGTCGACTGAACTCTTTCTGCTGCGGCAATTCGCTGCTGCTCCCATTGGGCACCTGCGTATAAAAGGTGCGACCGGAATGCTGCATCCCGCTGAAAAAGTGACTGGTGGGGCAACCCGAGAAGAGGTTATTCAGGAAGGTATCAGCTTTCTCGACCAGGCCAGGGAATTGGGAATGGCAATAAGCGGTGCTCTTGGGGCCGGAGGTGAAGCTCCAAAAATGCTGCTGGTCGAGGATGCTTTGGGGCGGCTTTATCCCGAAGGGATGCTAAGCGACTCAGATGTGCGCCGACATTGGTTTGTTAAATTCCCGCGTAACACCGCCACTCAATTAGACCGCGACATCCTGCACTCCGAATACTGCTTTTACCGCGCGCTGGGCCAGCTGGGGATCGACACGATCGCCGTCGATGGTCTGACCCACGAAGCAGCGAAGATACCTAGCATTTGGATGCAAAGATTCGATCGGAAGGTCTCTCCGGGGGAAGTGGAGCGCATCGCAGTCGAGTCAATGTATTCATTATGTGGCGTCAGGCATCGAGGTAGTTGTTTGAGTCATTTCGATGTCGTGGATCGGCTAGCGGAAACATGGATTGCGGCTGGCCAAGAATCTGAAATACCTGACATGGTTAGCGAATACTTGCGACGGGATTTAATCAATCAGATCGTCGGGAACACCGACAACCATGGCGGAAATCTCTCGATCCTTCGGGGCAAGGAGCGAGTGAGCTTTGCACCCATCTACGATCTTGCGCCCATGGTGATGGATATCGAGGGCGTTGTGCGGATCACTCGGTGGTCAACAAAGATTGAACGATTAGGTTCGGTCGATTGGGGGGGCTGTGTGTGCTCGCTTCGCGCATAGGGCAGATCCGGAATGGTTGTTCGATCGGTTACAGGCGGATGCCCGGTTGCTGCTGGCGTTGCCGGATTTGCTACAGGATCTAGGACTGCGCCAGGAAGCTTGGCGCTCGCCGATGATTCCGCTCAGGTGTCTCGAAGACACTTTTCGTAGGTGGAAGTTGATGTGATTGATCTCTACCTGCTAACGGTTTCTTTTTTGAGAGCAAAGACAAGCTGTACATCCTGGCCGGTCGGGGCTCCCGAAAGCACGCGAGCTTGCCCGCTGTCTCGAAGTTGAGAGAGTTCTTCCCCGTATCTTGAGTCAGCTGAATCATTATTCCAGACACGAGAAGTGCTTGAGGAAAGAGGGTCAGTGGAAAATACACGTGAATCGCTCGCACAAAGCTCAAAGTGGAAGCATTATTTTGCTCGTAGCGTGTTGCGATATGGGCAGTGAGCTTTTTGAAAGCTGCTACGCAATTAATGCGTTCCACAAACATTAGGGTTGTAAGGGGGAGACATGGGACGATCAGGATTTCCGATCAAGCTATTTGCTTTTGCAGGGATCGTAGGTATAGGGGCCGGCGCGCTAGCGCTTGTCAGTCGATTCCGCTTGAGTGTGGAGCTCAATGCTGTGTTCAAGCACCTCGGGTTTGGACAACAGAGCCTAGTAGAGCACTGGCTGAGTGCAATGTCGGCAGTGGCTCTCTTTGTTTTTCTTGTAGCGGTCATTTCAAAGTTTTCGAAAAGGGTGCCATTCAAAAAAACTTGGTTGCGCCAGTATTGGTTCATAAAGCTACGAAAACGAATTCTGAATGTCTTCCGCTCAGTCTACATAGCCCAGTGGGCGGCAGTGATTGCAATGATTTACATTGGGGGGTCGCTTGGTTGGGAGCTTGAGCAGATGGGGCAGAGAGGAGCCTTTCAAGATGACCAGTTCAGCATGGATGTCTTAGGCTCACTGGGCTTCTGTTTCTTACTTTGGTTCTTAATTAACTCAGAATATAGGCAGGCACGACTGAAGCGTCGCTCTTATCTGTCGTAGGATCTGCTTTCTCGTCGCAAGTCGGGGGGAGCTGTCCATTAGTGCGCTCGGACGCTTCCCACTGGTCTAAATTTTTCGTCCTAGATTGACCGGAAGTCGCCTTCGACGTTGACTGTATGTATATACAGTTATGTTAAGGCGTGCCTCATGAGCATTACCATCCTCGGCCCCATGGCAGAAGGGGGAGTCCAGCTTCCCTTTTACTCGTTCCGAGTACCTGCAGGATTTCCGTCCCCTGCTGCTGATCACCTTGAACAACACATCTCCATTGATGAATTGTTGGACATTCGTGCATTGCATATTTACCTAGTGCGCATCGAAGGTCATAGCATGGAAGGTGCGGGGATTTTCGATGGTGATATGGCTGTGGTGGATCGTTCTATCACCGCCGAGCACGGGCACATCGTCATTGCAGCTGTGAATTGCGAGCCGGTCTGCAAGCGCCTTTGTAAGCGTGGCCCGAACATCATTCTGATGTCCGAGAATGCCGGATATCCACCGCGCTACATCCTCGAAGGCGATGAGCTGATTATTTGGGGTGTGGTGACGTTCAGTGCGCGCGCTCATGATCCAAAAGCCTGAGTCCGTCTTTGCCCTCATCGACTGCAACAGCTTCTACGCGAGCCGTGAGCGAGTTTTCCGTTCTGATCTGGCCAAGACACCCATCGTGGTGCTGTCGAACAACGATGGTTACGTGATCGCTCGAAGCGCGGACAGCAAGCCGTTCGTAAAAATGGGCGAGCCATACTTCCAGATCAAGCACAAATTCAAGCAGCACGGCATCGTGGCGTTCTCTTCGAACTATGCGTTGTATGGCGACATGAGTGAGAGGGTGATGAGTGTGATCAAGTCGCTAGTACCGGCTGTTGAGGTCTACAGCATCGATGAGGCGTTCGCGGATTTAGCCGGTGTGCCAGGTAATCTCGAAGCGCTTGGTCGGCAGATCCGAGCACAGGTTTACCAAAGCACAGGTATCCCGGTCGGCGTTGGTATCGCCGGCACGAAAACCCTCAGCAAACTCGCCAATCACGCAGCCAAAAAATGGCAGGCGCAGAGCGGTGGAGTGGTTGATCTTCGTGACCAGATCAAGCGCGATTGGGTGCTGAAGAAACGCTCAGTCTCTGATGTCTGGGGCGTGGGGCGGCAGATGACGCTTCACCTTGAAGGCATAGGCATCAAGACAGCTTGGGATCTCTCCAAAACCGATCCCTGGACGCTGCGTAAGAAATTCAGTGTGGTAATCGAGAAGACGGCTCGTGAGTTGGCGGGTACACCGTGCCTGGAGCTCGATGAGCCTGATCCACCCAAGCAAGAGATCTGTTGCAGTCGGATATTCGGCAAGCGTCTCACCGAGATTGCACCAATCAAGGAAGCCGTCGCGACCTACATGATGCGAGCCACTGAGAAGCTCCGGGCTCAGCAGTCACTGTGCAAGAAAATTCGGGTGAGCATTCGCACTGGCATGTTCAATCCCGAGGAAGCGAAGTACGCGAATGGTGCCTTGGTGGAATTGCCTTATCCAACCGACGACGTGCGATTGATGACAAAGGCGGCAGCGGAAGCGGTAGATCGGGTTTTTCGACCGGGGTTCAAGTACAGCAAAGCTGAGGTTCTATTGGTCAATCTTTGCCAGAAAGGAGAATACACCGATGACCTTTTTTCGATCTCGCAGCCAGTTGCTACGGAAAAAGTTATGGGTGTGATGGACGCTATAAACGGCAGGTGGGGCAGGGGGACAATGCGCTTGGCGAGTGTGCCGATCGATCCGGATTGGGGCATGCGCAGGGAGATGATGAGTCAGAGCTTCACGACAAGGGTTGATCAGCTTTGGACGGTGTATTGTAAATAAACAGCCAAAACTAACCTGCAGCTTTAAAGGATGTTATTAGTCGAAAGGAAATTGATGGTTCTAGCCAGTAGGGGCGCTGAGAGTTTGTATGCTATAGGTTTCGACCGAAAAGTGGTAGTAGCACATTTTTACATTCAATTGCCTCAATATTGTTTGGCTCTGCCTGTAGCCAAAAGTTTACCTTGCCTAGGATAGAGTCAAGATAAAATGGGTCTTTGATTTTTTGTTGTGATATATGAGATAGAAAGCCATACGTGCGAATGTAAAAGACATCTTGTTTTATTGATCTTCGAAGCTCTCTAGTTATTCTCAAACTTTTTCCTGAAACAGAGAGTCCGGTAACAATTTTTTTGTTGGTTTCGATCATTAGTCTAGTTTTGGAGGTGTTTGTAGTCAGACCACACCCAGAGATAATGCACTCGACAACGCCTAAGAAATTAGTTGAAATGTATCCGCCAGAAAACGTCATGTCATCTGCATAACGAGTGTAGTTTAAATTGTGCTTCTTCGAAAGTCGCGTAAGTCGATCGTCAAGGCCACGTAAAAGAATGTTAGTTAAGTAAGGGCTCGTTGATGCTCCCTGGACTAGGCGGCCTTCGTTGCAGCATAGAGCCGCTAGAAAGTAAGAAACATTCTTAGCGTAGCCGAGACTGGAGAAGAAATTTACAACCCACCCAATTTTAATCGAGGGGAAAAAATCCATTAAGTCCATCTTAAGCAGAGTTTTACAATTCAGATGAGCGCTGGCATTAGTGAAGATTGATTTACCAGGAACATAGCCATGCGCATTCTCATGCACGGCGCAATTTAGTAGTATATTTTTATAGATCCAATCTTGGCATTGGAGGAGGCTAGGGTAAGGGGCTTCAATAAGCCTATCTCCCCCAGATCGTTTTTTTATGGCGAATTTTCTATAAAAACTAGAACTGCCATTTATCATGCGTAGCAAAGTCTCGTACTTTATGCCCATCAAGAATGATAGATGCTCAAGTTCGAATACAATTGGTGAGCCCGACTTTAATAGTGCCGAAACTTGGGTGAGATAGCTATCAATGAACTCAGGTGAGATGCCGCGACTTACAAAAAAACGCTTCCAGTCTTCAATTTTCTTCATAAAAAACCCACAGACGACTACCTTCTAAACTCGCGCTCGAAACCGTAGGGCGTGCGGAAGTGGGCGAAGCCCGCTTTTGTACGCCCTACGGTTTGCGGAAACGCGCAGCGTTGTAGCATCGCGGACATCGGTATGCTTCACCGCCGATGGCTGCGATATCGGTTATCGAACACCTTAACCTTGGGAGCGACTACACTCCAACGTACTAGCCTCTGTGGGCGTGGTGAGAATACTACAGAAGGAGAAAAAAACAACCCACACAAAGGCTTCTGCAGTTAAGAGTCCACAAGGTATACGTTTGGAACATAAAGCTCATCAGAGCCTATCGTCCGGCAGCGCATTTTCGGAGGTACTTTTCGCCAGCTTTTAGAGCCAGGTAACACTCGGCCAGAACCGGCCAAAAAAACTGATCGACCTTCTTGGCTAAGAAATATCAAAGATTCATGCTCTACTACGAGTTTTTTAGAAGCAAGTGAGCTGAAAACTTTAAAAAACACTTCGCCAGATAGCTTGGTGCGTTTCAGGAGTGTGTACGGTTGCAATCCTGAGCTAGCTTCATATAGGGCGCGCATAATAACGAAGTCTGCTCGGAGCTTGTCGGATTTGGTATAAGGAATCATGCATCCCCCATGGCGCGATGGAGTACCGTTGCTCTTTTTTCAAGATTGTTATTGATTGGCCACCAGAAAACGGGAAAAACACTATTAGGAGTGTTCGCATGTTCTCTACAATAGGCAGCCTGAGCACCGTTGTAGCCTAAGCTGGGCATTTTAATGCCTTCATATTCTTGCGAAAGCCCAGCCTCAAGGCCGGTCATTAAATTACGATATTCTTCTGCAAGTTCTTTTGGGAAGTAGTCGTCAATAGCTTTTTTGATTTCGTACTGAGCGGTGATATTTATACCTGCTGCTCTTACTGCATTGAGGCCATGCTCGGTAGACACTAATACTTTAAAGGCAATTGAAAATCCTTCTACCTTTCCTTGGTTGAAAACCCTGACTAATTCATTGTGTCTGCTGATAACTGTTTGTCCGGAGCCAACAAAGTCATCTACAATAATTAGCCGTTTGCGTCCTGTTTTTGTATATGTTCTGTACGCGGCGCCAAAATTGGAAACACTTACGAAGTCGTGGCAGCCATCTGCAGTGAATCTAAATTTAAGGTTGTAAAGTATCTCGTGGGAACTGTCAGAGCCAGAGTTTGCAGCCATGGCGACAATTTGGGTGTTGTTGATATAGTCTGCTTCAGCTATTATCTCACGAGCCAATGCTGTAAGCTTTTCATTATAGTCTACAGTCGATAGATAAAAGAAATTACTGATAATCTGAATTAGCATTTCGCGTGAGCGAGCGCACTTACACTCTTCAAAAAGCATGTGGCCCAACTCAGAAGCTTTTGAACCGATCCAAGGCTGACGGGCAACTAAAGTAAGAACGGCATTGAAAATTTCTTTGCTTTCCATATGAGTGCTTACTTAGTTGATTTTTTGGCTAATGGCTGAACTATAGCTGCTTCCACTAGAAATTATCAAGACTGGTAGTAAAGTATTGGTGGAGGCGTTGCTTCACTTTTCGTAAGTTTTTGGCCAGGTTTAGCAGCCTTATGGCCTACAGCTTGCCGAGCGGAGGTGCATTTTTGGGGCGTTTTCGATCTTTCGGTGTGGTTAAGTGCCACCGGAGGTAGGATTACCTGATTTTACGAAAAGATAGGTGCTTGGCAATTTATTGGTCGTGGTGACGTCCTACTGAAAATTCGGTAGCATTTATTTTTCGCTCCATATAATTAGCATCTATAAGGAATATACGAATGTCTCGTCTGGCTGAATACCGAAAGCTCGAACAACAACTGGCCGCCCAACTGGCGGAGCTTGAGTCCATGAAAAGCGATTCCGGCCTGAAAAAAGAAATGGAATTTGAGAGCAAATTACGCGCTTTGCTGGGCGAATACGGCTACAGCTTGAAAGACGTCGTTAATCTGCTTGATCCACAAGCTGGTCGTCGTGCCCCAATTGCCCAGTCGCAATCGGGCACGCGCAAGCCGCGCCAGGTGAAGGTCTACAAAAATCCAGAATCCGGCGAAGTCGTGGAAACAAAGGGCGGCAACCACAAAACGCTGAAAGAATGGAAAGTCAAATATGGCTCGGACAAAGTAGAGTCCTGGCTGGCCAAGTGAGTTCTGTTTGAGTACAAAGGGCCCCTATAGGGCGCATTTTTGTTAGCGACTTTTAGCCTTGGTCAGTCCAAAGTCTTGAGCTTTTCACTACTTGTCTTGACTCCTTAAATCGGTTGAAGCGCCATCTTCGGATTATGCCCAAAGACGACCGTGGCATAGTAGAGTGAGTCTTGACCACAACTGACGAGCCAGCATCTGGGCCCATCGGTCAAAGGGAGCGGCGTGGGTAATTGTGGTTGGTATGATTTACCCCCCTGACTCTTGTGCTCATATAGGTCGACGTCGCCTCCAAAGCGAGAGTGATCTGTTCGTTGAGACGACTGTACATAACCTTCCTCTGCTCACCGAAGCTGCGCTGCACGAACTGTTTTGCCGCTTTCATCTCTGGGGATTGCTGCACATCCTCATTGTCAAAATGAACCATCCTGCCGTTTAAAGGAGCCGTCTGCATTCCTATATGGCAGCCTTGGACATGTGCGGGATAGAAGCCGAATTTTTCGTACACAGGAACGAGGGATACATCACAGTCCAAACCTGCTACTGGATAATGCCGTAGCAGCTCCTCCATCATTTTCCGCATCACGCCCTGTCGCCTATAAGGTTCGGCAACGACGACGTAAGCGATGGTTACGCAGTTGAAAGCGGGAAAACGCGGCTTGAACGTTATGAAACCTGCAAGCTGGTTTTCCTCTGCAGAGGACTCATCAATAGCGACGATGATTTCACCCCGAGTCATCACTCCTTCAACCATCACTGGTCTGTCGATCAGATCCAAGTCACTCCTGAGCCTGAAAGATACTTCGGCCTCTGCTAATGGAGTCAGCGGATTATCGGCCTCCATTGGATAGCTGATGAGGTCGCGCGCGTTTCTTACCGCGAGCATCCTAATTTCATATTCGAGTTCAGGATGGATATCCCCCATCAAGCGCATTAACTTCATACGGATTCGCTTCCCTAGACTGATTTGATCGCTGCAGGCTACTGAGTTTTATCGTAATTTGCTTCACCGAATAGCTATGTGATGCAGGCTATGCAACCAACAGCGGGCCAAGGAATTGGCCGGTGAAGGTTTCTTCCCGCTGACCACAACAACTGCCGGGATAGCCTTGCGAATCGGAACAATATCGGTTAGTCGGGGAGAATACGAGTGGTGCAAGCATTTTCAGCGTAAAGCCCATCGCGATAAACAACGCAATCTGCAACTAGTACAAGTCCGATGGCACGAAGGCGGCGCAGATCATAATCAAGCCGGCAATTCATTTTAGGAATCGCTACCTGCAGTTGCTGCTGTCTTGCGTAGGTATCTATAAGTGGTACAGAGCACATGAGCCAACTTGCCAACCTTCCTGATGGGAGTAAATGGATATCTCTGCCAAGCACTTTCTCAAAGCGGTTGGGTAGGAGGGTTGCCACTGCGCGCCCTAGGACGTTCTTGTTTTACAGAAAGCGACGTTCGTGATCTGCCGAGGGCAGTAGGCAAGAGTCATAACGACCGAATAGTCGATAGCGATTCAAAGCAATTTTGTTGTACAGCCAGTCACGTAAAGCGGTGGGGATTAGCCTCCCTGCAGTCAGCCATCGCCAAGGCCGTGGCAAGCGCGACAAAATCTCAAAAAACGCCTCCGAGCGAACGAAAACCATGTTATTAGATATCACGACGATGGTGTCACACTGGCTAACCGGAAACCCGGCCCAAGCCAATAGTATTTGGCCTTCCGGTGACTGTACGGATGCGAGTCGAATTCGGTGTTCGCGGTCGTGGCGGATGATAAATTTCACCCATCGATTGCACAGTTTGCAAACCCCGTCAAAGAGCACAACAGACTCCCCAGGTCTTAAAAACGGGGCGTTTACGATAGCTTCGCGGCGTAAAGTCATTCATTAGCCCGTCGTCCGCTAGGGAGCAAGGATGAGAGATGTCTGAAATTTCAAAGAGATAAATTTATCTGCGTTTTGGCTAGATGTCGACTAACCAGGCATCAACAATATCTGCTCCTGCAAAAAAACGTATTGACTTAGGTATTTAGCTGGTGCGGGTAATAAACCAATGAATATCAGTCACATACGACAATGTAATGTCGCGCGTGATAGTAAAATTTCCTCAGGAGAAAGGTAAGTAGTTTTATATTGCACCTCGCACAAGTAAGATACTAGGTATAGGTGCGGCTAGCATTTCTATGATCGCCATACGATGCTGATTTAGCACATCAGTAGAAAAAGTTAAGGGGGAAGGACGGATGAAAAGTTCAACATATACGGAAATCGATACGTCCATAGGCGCCGACTTGATTCCCGTTTTGACTGAAGCGGTAGTAGCCGCAGAAGGTAACCCTATGGGGAATGATGGGGCTGGTGATGGCAATCCAACGGGTAACGACGGCGCAGGTGATGGCAATCCAACTGGTAACGACGGGATGTACTCTAGGTCTCTACCCGATGAGTCATCGCCATGGCGCCGTTTAGATCAATAGGCCGCGAGAAGCGTCCCTATGAAATCAAATAGTTTTTCGGCATCTGCTGGGCTGATAAAAAGCACCAAGCCAGTCATCATTACCCATTGGAACATCCTAATACGTAAAAATACATCCATGCCCAGATGAAAAATTACACCAGTAACCATTACGGGGTAACGTAACTCATCGATCCAGATAAGGGTAGAAAGCGCCCCCCAGATTAAAAGTGTTGACCAAGTAATAGATTTGTAAATGGCGGGAAGCCGCAGGATTTTTGGAAAAGAGAATCTTTGATAACGCCGCACATTGAGGACGTGGAATACTGCTGTACCATCTCGCCAAGTCTCTCCCAAGAGTTTCCAGTACATTGATTTGAAGTAAATTGTCGAAACTAATATCTGTAGCAGTCGATGGCACCAAGGTGGTGCCTCGTTCGGCTGGAATCCATATATAAAGTTGTTTAATGAAAAAAAGTCGTCGGCATTGGCTTCGAACATGAATAGGAAGGCCATTATTTTCATGGCTACGTCTCCGCTGTTGATGATGAACGGATTGCGATGCTGCAGAGACGAAAGAGTTATGAATACAGTTATCGCAAACAGCTGAGTAGCAAAGCCTAAAACTATTCCTAAGATAGCGACGAAGTGAACAGCTAGCAGTATCCGTACCGATGTCAGTGTTGGAGGAAAAATAGCGAGTAGGGAAAAAGCTCGATTATTATAGGTTTTCCTCCACGTTTCGTAGTCGAGTATTCCCCGGGGGGCTAGATATAAGATGTGATCTTTAGTGTGGAAAAACGCGTCAGCAAGAAGAAGTAATCCGAATGCGATACGAAAGAGCGCTAAAGTCGCTGTGCTTTCAGGGGCGTAAAAGAAACTCGCCCATATAGTTTCAAGTGTTTCGAGGCTAACGCCGCCTTTGAAATCATCCATGGATGAAATGGATATGTACTGTTTTTTCAAATCTCTCAGTTTTCTCTAAGCAGGGAACTGTCCCCCACCGAGCTTCTGGTTCCCGGACTAGCAAAAACTCTAATCTGCTCGGTTTCAATTTTTCGGTCTCATTAGTCTTCAAATGGTTTTCAAGAATGTATTTTGAAAAAGATTCTTTGAAAGGGGTATTGCCTTCCGTTGAAAGGCTATGCATGACTTTAAGATGTCTTACGTCGCTTGGGATGTAATTACTTTCAAGTGTTGGGAAGTAGGGCGGTATAAAATAAGTAAATGTGTCGTCCGTGTATACTATTTTAAAACGAAGAACATCATTGTTTGATATGGGCTTCGGGGCAAACATTGACCAAGTGTGCGACAGGCCCAGCGTAAAGAAAAATTTAGAAAATTTAGAAATTATTCTCTTAGAAAATCGACCATCTGGGAGGTTCCAAGAGCGGAGAAAAATAAGAGTCGCGATGCAGAAAAGATCGGTCACCATACGTGATGCTTCCATGTCGTCCTCAGCGAAGTCATAGAAAATTCTCAAGCTTTAGCCATTTTTCCAGAGATACCTACTCCAGCGTCGGAGTGTGCCTGCGAGCCAGCAGTCGGTCAAACTGTAGTGGTCGACCCCACGATCGGGATGAAGCATAGTCAAAAGTTGGCTGCTTCACTCACTTGAGGCTGACGTATCGGTTGAGCTCCCGTTTCCGACCTAAATCCGTCGCTCTGGTTTAGCGGCAACTGGAGTGCTGGCGCCTTCCAGATGCGACACCAAAGCTTCTTTCAATTCGAGCAACGCTTCTCGCAGTCGAGCGTCCTCGCACGGGTCATCCGAGCTCGGCTTGAATTCTTGAACGTGCCGGAGAAGGGATTCCGCATCGTTTGTGTTGAGATCAAAAACAATCATATTGAGCCCGGGGATTTGGAGGAGGGGGTCGGGATGACGCTATGCAGTCTCCTTCTCCTCGTCGTACATGCGGAGTGCCTTACTCAGCGTTTTGCGGATGTGCTCGCGCAGATAGTCAGGCTGCAGCACTTCGATCTCGTTAGCGTTACTCATCAGGAACAGGCGCAACCCTTGGGTATCTTGGACGGAGCACTTCAAGATCGCCCCCACTTCGGCGGGTTCGATCTCCTGTGTTTCGCTCAGGCGATTTTCAGTAAGCCGGTTCAAGAGATTCGGCTCCAACCTCAGCAAGAGATCGATCGCATCCTTGCCGTGTACAGTCATGAGGTCTTTCTGCACAGCGAATGAGTCGAACCGATAATTTTTCGGCTCGGGAATGTTCAAGAAGCTCGTGTTAACACTGACCACGCGATGCAGCATCAGGACACAGGTCATTCCAGGGCCATTGCTGCTGTATTTTCCGCGCGAAGCTCCTGGCTCAGGTGATTCGCCGCTTGGCCATTGCTCTGACTCGACGTAAGCAGAGAGGTAAATATTGGAATCCTGGAATGAGAGCGCAAGGGGCTTCAGCACATAGGTGCATTCCGCGTCTTCGGCATCACGCGGCTTGTACACCATGCTGAGGCTATGGCCATCTAACAAAGCGGCTTGAATGATGCTCAGGTGGGCTGGGTCGTAGATGCCAGGGAGGAGGGTCATGAATCGCGTTCCTGACGTGATGCGGCCTTGTGCAATCAGATCTTGCTTCGCGTTCCGAGTGATGACGCCCAACGCGTAGTCACGCAGCTTGACCAACTGCTCGGTCACAAGCTTGAAGCCGAAGCGTTCGGAATGCTGCAGCATCGCGAGTAGGGTTATCGACTCGGTCGGCGTTAGTACCAGGTCGAGGCTCACATTCCTGTGCAACCTCCATTGAAATGACTTTTGACCTTTGGGTTTCTCGCCGACGACCTGCTCATCTTTGGCCAAGGCTCGCAGATCACGCAAGGTGGTTTTGATGTGAGGGATTTGTTCGGCCCATTCAGTTTGCAGGGCATGCAATTCCTCCGTCGTGAGCGGAGTTCTCGCACGGTGCAAAATCTTCGTCAGCGTTCTGCGGCGCAAATCTTTCGACTTAATTTCGCTCACATCATGTACTCAGGGACAAAAAGTGTCCCTATGGTGCTGCAGTATCGCTTTGCCAGCAACGAATCTCGGACATTTCCCTGGAGAGCTTATGAGTACCAAAGTGACCCGTCGCACCTATCCCGCATACAAGCAACGTGCTGAAGTTAAAGCCTTCATCGAGTGGCTTGCCCAGCACCTCGGTTCGAATCAGCAGCTCAAGCATGCGTACGTCAACCGGAAAACGGGTAAGAACTGGCAGTTCGCTGACCTGTACGACGCTTACCAACAGTACGAATGGCAGCACCCCGGAGTCCCGCACCTGAAGGTGAGCGCTGGCAGTTGCGCCATTAGCAACACGAATGCATTGAATGCGCTGAGCGCTGATCTCAGTGTAGCGAACTGCGATGAAACCATGCTGCGAGGAACGAAAGCTACGATGTCCTGGGGTGGGGTGTCGGCTCGCAACAATCAGTGGCTTGAGGTCAATCAGAAAGGCTTGGCCAACACGGTCACACAGGTTGCTCAGGTGCTACGTAGTGGGGATCTCGACAGTCCTCAATTCCAGAAAAGTCTTCGCTTCAACGCGGGCATGACCAAGGTGTATTCGCTGATCTGCCAGGACTTCATCATTTACGACAGCCGCGTAGCAGCTGCGCTGGGCATGCTAGTAGTCATCTTTTGTGAGGAAAAGGGCCTCCGCGCTCTTCCCGGTGGTCTGCGTTTCCCTTGGGCTCCTGCGAAGGAGGGCGAGAATGCCGCCGTCCCAAAGTGTCGCAATCCAAGCAAGGGTGACGCATTCAAATTCCCAGGCTTGCGACGTGGGCACCATCACGCGATTTGGAACATGCGTGCGAGCTGGATCTTGAGCCAGGCATTGGCCCACCACTCGGCGGCTACCAGCCCGTTCCTCGGCGGCGGTGCAGGCGCGTTGCGTCGGATCGAAATGGCGCTATTCATGGTTGGGTACGATCTCGGCACCGTAGCAGCCTGAACAACCATGAACACGTTGCCTGACATCAAAGCGCTGATCGTCGAAATCATTGGACATGGCGTGTTGGACGCAACGCTGAGGGCGCTACTCAACGAACGATCGCCGCGCCTGAGCTAGGGCCAAACAGCGCTGCTGCACGGCGGATTTCTTGTCTCGGGAGCGCGGCCGATACGTCTTGCAGCGAGAATCTAAGATTGCTTGCTTTATCTAGTAGATCCCTTCCATTTGAATCGAGAATGTCTTTGGAACACGCCTCGCCGCTCGTGGTTAAATTGCTCTTTGACTAGCAGGCAGCAGACGCGAGGGGCTGATGGGCAAGGATCAAGATTTAGAGGTCGCCGAGAAGGGCGCGGACGCCAGTGGCTGCGAGCCAGTTGTAAACGCACCGCCTGAGGACGCGGATGACCAGGCCCAAGCGATCGCCGAGCACTGGCGCAGTGCCTGGAGCGATCTCAGTCGCACTGAAGCTGTTGTCGCGCAGGGCCCGAGCTTTGTCCTGTGGCGTTTTGAAAAAAACGGCTTCGAGAGCCCCGGTGCGTTTTTCCCTGCCGAAGCGATCGACCAGACGATCCCGCACGCAGGGATGCGCGAAGCGCTGCGTGAATACGTGGCTGAGACCGACCATGCAAGCCACTTGGTGGCCGTCATCGTTTTAAAAGGGGACGTTGGAGCTGCGATGTCGGTGATTCCAAAAACGGCTATCTGCAAGCCGCAGGCTTGGTTTGAAATGACCAAAATTCGGAAGGCTTCGATTTCTGACAAGGTGTGGATCCCACTGCGCGCTGACCATACTCTGACGTCAGAGGGGGAGTACGGCTATGAAGGCCATCTGGAAGAGTACTTCGGCGTTGGCTCGGTGATGTTCGACCTTCAGCATCGCGACGAAACTTCTAAACTGGGTTGGGACGACATTGGTGGTAACACCTTTGCCGGCGGTGAAGAATCGCATCGTGTATGGCCGAAAGAGGATGCCCACGACGCATCAAAAAGTCCGAGTCCAATTCCCAGTGAGCGGACGGACTCGGTCGTTAGCTTCCGTTTGCCATTCACAGACCTGAACTTGTCCTTAAGCACTCGCCCAGCCAAACCTGCAGCTCCTCCCGAGCAAGTGGCTCCAGCGGAGCCCATCTTTGTCAAAACCTACTATTGGGCGGGTGACTGGGCCAGTCATCACTCTGATGCGGTAGGCACTGGATTGGTGATGGAGCAGAGCTTCGATGGTGCGGTGCCGAATGAGTGGCACCTGCATCAGGATTTCGTGATTTCGCTAGGCCTGCAGCGAGAAGGCGACGTTTGGTTGCGGCCAGTCGAGGGTTTCCTGGAGGTCGTGAGGCTCAAGCGTGACGAGCAGGGTAAACCTGTCCTCCTGGAAGCGCGCACTGAGCACGTACGTGATTACTTGAGAGCTCGGGGCATGTACCTGCTGCTGAGTAGTTACCGAAGCCGCTCACAGACGGTGTCGGATGCGTCCCATATCGGCTGGCCGTCCAGCGTCGTGCAAGAGGAGAAAAGCGGAATTGCCTGGGAGGGCGTCAATTACGAGATCCATGAGGGCGGCAAGGCCTATGGCTCATCGACAGGTGTTTTCCATGTCTCTCATACAGACGTCGACGCCGACGATGACGTGCCAAGGCTTGGGCTACCCGACGACGATTCTGTCGTGTCCAAATCTTGGTCTATCCAACACGAGGGAAGAAAGCTCCATTCCCTGAGTGGGTCGCTTTGGATGACTGAGGTTGTTGAGCCCGGGCGTGTGAGCGAAAAGGTAAAAGGCGAAACGCCGCTGACCAAGGTGGACTTCGCTATTAATGGCTCTGGCGAGCGTGTCAGCGGGGACGAGCTCGCATCAACTGGTGGTTGGCTATGGTTCCGCCCGAGCGTCACCGCTCTTTTAGGCAGCTACCGGGGCTCTTGCCTGCGGTGGTACACCCGGGACACCGGCGCCATTGGGATCTCAAGCGGGGATAGCGTCCATTTCGGTCTGAATGCCCTAGGTTTTATCAATGTTTATGCCAAGGACATCGGCCAGCTTCCACCTTGGCAACAACGTGTATGGGCGGGGGCAAACGTCGTTCCTGAGGGTGGAGTTTCGGAGGAGCTCTTGGCATCGCAGGCTAAAGCTCTTCCTGCTGCAACGAAAGCGCCTGAGGCGCGGCTGCGTCCGGCATATGACGAGGTCAATGCCACGTTTGAGAAAGTCAGTGGAAAGCCGCTCTTTTCCCCACATCATGCGACGGATGACATTTTTAAACGTGTTCATCGGTTCCGGGCCCTGGAGAAAACTGGGGTACTTGAGCTCGCTAAAGATCTAGCCAGGCTTACGGTTGAATCTCTTGGTGGTGATGCGTTGACCTCTATGGGCGCGCAATCTGGGAAAACGAAGTCCGGGTCTATGAAACATTTGGAAGCTGGCTTGATGAAGCGGGGAGCAACCTTGGAGGAAGCGAGGGCGCTGACCAAGGTGTTGGTGGGAATCAATCAGCTTAGGCAAGCGGACGCACATTTGCCGTCCTCAGGATTGTCCGAAGCGTTTGATCTTGTAGGTGTCGATCAGCAGTCCGATACGGTGGTACAAGGGCGCCAGATGCTTGAGTTGCTGGTTGACTCTCTGGTGGGAATGACGAGAGTCTTTTCCCAGCCAGCCGTCAAAGGCAACTGACTTGGTTGACGATGAGGTGGTAAACAAGGTGCTGAGTGAGCTCGACATGAGCGAGGCGAACCTTGGGCATGGGATGTAGATATTGCACCCCTGTAACGTATAGGCTCCCTGGACTTGCTCATATGCTTCGAGCATCCGCTCTTTGGATAGAAGCTAAGAGCCCCCGTAGATGGTGGCATTTCGCCTCTTAGGGCATACTGTCTGCCTATGCAGTGAACAACAAGAGCGATGCGTTATGGCCGTAGATAGGAAATGGGAAGAAAAATTCGACTCTGATGAATTCGATGATTACAAAATGGCGTGGGTTGAAAAAGAGAGGCTCAGGCAAGAGAACTCTGACGCGGGATGGATTTATATCGGGATGGACACAAGATCCCCGGATAGAGCTAAGATCGGCCTAACGACTGGAAGGTTAGCTACTAGAGCTAGCAGTAGCCACAATCCCTCTTACGTACCGTACTATGCCTTCAAGGTTAAAGAAGGTGTTTGCAGCAAGCAGATAAACGAAATCGAAGCGCTAGCCATTTCAATGCTTGAGACTAAGTATGAGCGCGTCCCTCATGAAGGGTCAGGCGTCGCGTCTGAATGGTTTAATGTAAGTCCGGATGAACTCAAAGAAGAAATAAATGAGTTTTTGTGTGAGAGGCATATGGGATCTATGCTTGGCTATCGTTGTTCTGATCGAGATATGGATGTGATCCACTCCTGGGGGAATGATCGCATATTGAATGGCGGTGGGAATATGCCATATGAGGCAAGTGACCGTAGTAATCCTCCGGTAGCTTTTGAATGCTACATGCCTGGTGGATGTGGCGCTGCTGATTGTGATTGTTTTGAATAGTTTGAATTTTTAGTTTATATCATGGCTGAGCTGCGTCTATAAGGAGATTCACGTGCCAGAGACAAATGATAATGCATCGAATCACGGAATATATTCTGTACTCCATCGGCTGGTAGGGATTGTTGGGTGGATACTTTTTGTTCCGATTTTTTCGATGCTCACTTTAATCGGTTTTTACATTTGGTCTGTTTTTGACCGTTCCAGCAATTCTATGGCAGCCGCAGGAGATATTAAGGAGATGTTGGCCACGTTTTGGCAAAATGTGAAGCCAATAGCTGTAGATATCTTAACCTCTGTTGTGCCAATTTTGATTTTGTTGGTGGTGGTGGGGCTGTTGAAATGGGCTTCTCCAGAGAAGTGGTTTAATGCTGAAAATCTTAAAGATAACTTGCCTTCGGTAATTGCGCTGATTGTTATTGTGACTGTGTGTATTTTGGCCGTTTCTGGGAACGCAATACCGCACACGTTGAATAGTATCGGACTGGTTGTAATTGGCTATTATTTTGGAAAGGTTAAAGCTTAGGCTTCTTTTGAGAAGAAGTGTTTATCCTGGCCTTTTAAAAAGCCCGAAGTCGATCCGGGCTTTCTTAAAAGGCATATTTTAGATGGCGTAACCTTTAAGGGCTGGGCAGGACTATTGCTGAGGCGTTAACGATTTTATAGATGGTAGCCGAAGCCATTTCCGAACGGATCATGTTTACAGTGGGGTGCCCGTTAGGAGAGGTTGCTCACTCAACTTCATGGCAACCACCGACGTTTCGCCACCTTTCAAGGTCTATTGGCAGATCGTGAATACCGGTATGGAAGCTGCCAAGAAGAAAGGTCTACGAGGTGGATTCGAGATGTCGACGTCTGAGCTCGGCACTCTCTGGAAGGATGAAACAGCCTTGTACATCGGCACCCACACCATTGAATGCTTCATCGTGAAAGACAACTACTGTGCTGCTCAAAGTGGCCAGTTTGTCGTGGACATCAAGGCTTGATGTCAGCTGAGACTCAGCCCTGCGCCTAACCCCTTCCTGCGACGCACCCATACCCTGTTCTATTGCCTGCCTTCTCCTCGTGTTGGTAGCGGGGAGGGTCGGCTGCGCTTCCTGTCGGTCGCATGCATGCAAGATCTGTCTGTCCATCTGTGTGCATGGCGAGATGTGGATTTGTGTCCACATATGGTGAGTAGCCTTGATGAATGACGCCTCGGGCCTGGTGACCTTCAAGTTCGCCTTGGCCGCCGCATTGACCGGCGTGTTCTCCCTGGCCGATGCCAGTCTGACCTTTGTGCTGGTGGCCGTGGGCGGCCTGGCGGTCGGAGTGGCGTTGAGTTGGCTGGTGGGGCGTTTGCGTGCCTGGATGATTGCCCGGGGCTGGGACGACCCGGCGACCCACGTGGTCTTCATGTTGCTGCTGCCGTTTGCGGCCTATGTGCTGGCCGAACGCCTGGGCGCATCGGGCATCCTGTCGGCGGTGGCGGCGGGCATGATGCAAACACGCGTTATGCCTCCCAAAAAAGCTACTAGTGGTAAGCGAGTGAGTGAGTACTTGGGCTCGACGGCGAACGAATAGTTGTGGGTACTTTTCAATTAAGGCACATCGCTGGCTGTCACTTAGCTGAAAAAAGACAGGCATCGGCCTGTAATCCTCTCTAACTCCTTTCTAAGTATCCGATCATGCGCGCCGGCTGGATCAAGCTCATGATTGCAGCGGCCCGTTTATCGCGGTAGCTGGAAACCCCTATCGCGTCGATGTCCATGTCGGGGCGACAAGCTCTGGTTGCCCTGCGTTGACCCCTAATTTGGCATTGGTTTTTTGGAAATTCACACGTGCTTGTTGCTCCATGCTGGTGAACGCTTTGCTGGGCAAGATCTTGGCGTCGCGGAGCGCTTCTATGTACCCGTAAGCTCTACCAAATAACAGTACGAGGCTTTCAAGATCAGTCGCCTGGCCTATGAAATCGATATGTTCGTACGCCTTGACTAGGCGCTGGTTGTGTTGGGTGTCGGTCATTGCGGTTTCTTCCTGCGGTCGATTTCATGACGGGCGCTTTCGGCGTTAAGCCATTGCAGGGGCGACTCAGGGAAGGAATGACAACTCTTGGAGTTATCCATGGTGAGGTCTGGCGTACCCGTTCCTGGCCGGCTATCGTGAACCTAGCCCGGTCATGCTGACCGGGCTAGGCCCTTTGGGCTTCCATCCTCACGCCTGCGCGCGGCAGTGACAGACTCATACGCCCATTCCCATAATTGCCTTGCAGCACTGTATTAGCGTGGCTGATGCGGTTAATCGGCTACTGACCCGCCCCGTGCTGTAAGCGCCGCCGTTTCCTCCTGGAGCTGACACACCACTACATCGAGCAAGTCAGCGAAGGTTTCGGCGAAGAACTTTGGTTCAGTTTTGAACGGATGGCCCATTGAGGCTTTGTTGACCCCGAGATGTTCAGCTTGATCGGTGAGTCGCTTGAACGACTTCATCACACCGTTACCCGTGGTGCTTGCGTACTGGAATACCTCTGCATGACCGGTTTTGACTAGTGCGTTCATGATGGTCGCGGCATCGAAGGAAACGCCGTGCTTACAACGCCTTGGCTGATCTACGCTCCCTCGAAATCCTGATCCACGTATTCGCGATGTATCCCCATAGCGATGCAGTACCTGCCCAATATCTCTGTGTCAGCGGAAACGCGCAAGGCGAGGCGTCCATCACGGGCCTCATTTGGGCTTCGATGGTGATCGTTTGCAACGGTCGCCGGCGTGGCGATGGGTTTCGTTTGAGGTGCCTGGATTGTAGGTTCTAAGCCGCGAATTTGAGTGAGGTCGTGAATTTGGCGTGGTAAGCAGTCTCGGGATAAGGGCGCTAGAAAGTCAACAGTACGGATTTTGGGGCTAGCGGAGTGTTGCCCTGACGGGGAAGAGGGAGGAAGAGGTAGAGGTCTTATACTGCGCGGGTTTGGAAGGAAAAAAGTTTGAAGAAAATAAGATCAACGTATTGACAGTATAAGTTTAGGCTAATCTTGATTTCGATCATGCGCACCTGTGGGTTCTGCGCCTGCACGGCAAAGCGCTCCGGGTCGAAGCGGCCGTCGCTGGTGCGGCAGCCGAAGTAACCGCTGCCCAGTTCCCAGGTCAGGTCACCGCCGTTTTCGCGGTGATAGGGGCTGATGCTGCCTTCGCCAGTGTCATGGGCGAAGTTGCCCAGCTTGGCGCCCTGGTTGAGCGCGCGGATGGCGTTGGCACTCAAAGAACCAAAGCTCATCGCCGATATGTTGAACACTGACGCCGAGTACGGCTGCGTGCACTGCGGACCGCCGACCATCACGCGAAAGGCGCTGGGGTCACTCAACGGCGCGGGGCGCATGGAGTGGCCGATAAATTCGAAGCCCGCCTGATACACGTCAATCAGGGTGCCGAAGGGCTTGTCGGCGGTTTCGTTCTTGGCCCGCGAGTAAACCAGTGAGCGTTGCGAACGCGAGAAGGGCAGGGCGTCGCTGTCGGACTCCAGCAGGTACTGGCGGATTTCCGGGCGGATGGCTTCTACCAGGTAACGGATATTGCCCAGGATCGGGTAGTTGCGGCGCACCGCGTGGGGACTTTGCAACAGGTCGAAGATACCGATCAGGCTCAACACGCCGGTGACCAGGGTGATGGGCCACAGCCATTCGTGTTGGATAAAGGGAAGGCTGGCGAGGGTGAAAATGACGCACACGGCAAAGAAGGCGTAACGGCTTAGCAAGGACAGGCTCATACGGTTTCCTTGGGTTCGGACTCTCAGGTCGATCCGGCATTCTGCGCCAGTAAGGAAAGCCCGGACAACCCACAGTGGTATTCAGCGAGCGCGTGTGGGGGGCTCGGATGGGCCTGAGGCAGAGAGTTCACGGCTGTCCGTGACCTCGAACCGAGCCTGATGGGTGGTGGTCGAATCGCCGCCGACGAAGACGGTAAAAGTGCCGGCCTCTATTACCGGCGAAAAATGTTGATTGAGCAGTGCGAAGTCCTGTGGGCCAAGATTGAAGTTCACGCTGCGCGTCTCACCGGGCGCCAGGTGGATTTTGCGAAAGCCGCGCAGTTGGCGGACCGGGCGAGTGACGCTGGCGACGTCGTCGCGCAGGTACAGCTGGACGATTTCATCACCGGCGCGCTGGCCGGTATTGGTGACGTTCACGTGTACCGTCAGGGACTCGGTGGACGCTAGCCGCTCGGCGCTGATCCGAGGCGTGTCATAGCTGAACGAGGTATAGCTGAGGCCGAAACCGAAGGGATACAGCGGCGTCCAGAGCTCATCGATGTAGCCGGACTCATAACCGCCGGCACCGGTGGGCGGGCGGCCGGTGTTTTTGTGCGCGTAGTAGAGGGGGATCTGCCCCACGTTACGGGGGACGGTGATCGGCAGTTTGCCGCTGGGGTTGATGTCACCGAACAGAACATCGGCCACCGCGTTGCCCATTTCACTGCCCAGTAACCAGGTTTCCAAAAGCGCCGGCGCCTCGCGCACGGTCTTCGAGAACACGAGCGGGCGGCCATTCATCAGCACGATGACCACGGGCTTGCCGGTGTCCAACAGGGCACGCAACAACGTGTCCTGGGCACCCGGCAGGCCCAAGTCCGTGCGACTGCGAGCTTCACCGCTCTGATCGGCCCGCTCACCGAGCACCGCGATCACCACCTCGGCATCGCGGGCGGCCTGCAGGACTTCTGCCAGGTCATCAACCGCGTGGCTGATGGGCGATGCACCGTCCAGGTAAACCACCTCGGTGTCGGGGGCGACGGCATAGCGTATGCCCTGCAAGACCGTGATCGAATCTTCAGGATGAGCCGCCAAGGCCCAGGGGCCGATCGTGGCTTCGGCATCCGTGGCCAGGCTGCCGACCACCAGTACGTTGCGCAGGTGCTTGGACAGGGGCAGCAGTGCGTCGTTGTTTTTCAGCAGCACAATGGATTTCTGCGCAGCCTCTCGGGCCAGGGCCCGGTGCTGCGGTGTCAGGGTATTGGCTCGCTGCCGCGCCTCATTGCTGTAGCGGTAAGGGTCATCGAACAGGCCCAGGCGTTGTTTAGTCTGGAGGACGCGGCGCACCGCAGCATCCACGGCGGCCATGGGGATCTGGCCAGTGCGCACCAGTGTCGGCAGGTATCGGCGGTACATCTGGCTGGCCATGTCGACGTCCACGCCGGCGGTGAGTGCCAGCCGCGCCGTGTCGGCCGGAATATCCGCTACACCATGCTGACTCAACTCCCAGATCGCGTTGAAGTCACTGACAATCAGGCCGGTGAATCGCCATTGATTGCGCAGCACCCCGGTCAATAACGCGGTGTTGCTGTGCAGGGGTGTCCCGGCTATTTCGTTGAACGAGGGCATGATTGCATCGACGCCCGCCGCGACGGCCGCCCGGAAAGGCGGTAAGTGCACTTCCTGCAAGGTGCGTTCCGACACGTCGGCGACGTTGTAGTCCCGCCCACCCTCGGCCGCGCCGTAGGTGACGAAGTGTTTCGCGGTCGTCAGCATGAACGAGCTGTCGTGCGGCCCCGCACCGTGGAACCCCTTTACCTTGGCACTGGCCAGCGCTGCGCCCAAAAACGGATCTTCGCCGGTACTTTCCACCACACGGCCCCAGCGCGGGTCGCGGGCGATGTCGACCATGGGCGCGAACGTCCAGTGCACGCCGCTGGCCGTCGCTTCAATGGCAGCCGCGCGAGCGGTGCGCTGCGCCAGGTCGGGGTCCCAGGCCGAGGCTTCCGCCAACGGCACGGGAAATACGGTTCGAAAGCCGTGAATCACATCGAATGCAAACAGCAGCGGTATGTGCAGGCGCGAGTGGGTGACGACGTGTTTCTGCAGCGCGAGAGTCTGCTCGAAACCGTACGCGCCAAGGATCGAGCCGACCATGCTCTCGGGCAGATGCGACTGTGTGCCTTGGTCGATGACAGGGCCGGTCGGTGTGTCCTGAATGCCGAGCTGGCTGAGTTGGCCGATTTTTTCTTCGAGCGTCATCTGTTGCAGCAAGCCTTCCACCCATTCCTGCTCATTGGCCGGCAGGGCCGCGGTGCTGACACTGAGCGTCAGGTAGAGCAGCGTCAGTTGACGAAAGCGCGTCATTGCCGGTTGCCGGTGTCAGCCATTGAAGCGACACCGATTGCCGTCGAATCCGAGTTGAAGGGGTGGTACTGATACAGCCAGGTCTCTGACAGCGGCTGACCGTCCAGGCGCAGGAACAGGCGCAGCTCCACCGGTTCCTTGCCGTCGACGGCTAAATCGAACTGTGCTCGCCAATGACCGACGACGCCGTCCGGCACGGCTTCGGTGAAGACAAGTCCAAGCTCGCCTCGGGAGCAACTGATCACGGCCTCGGGCTTGACGCCCGGTGCAAGTTTTTCCAACGGCGCGCCTTGAAATTCGACGACAAATTTACGCACTCCCACGGGACGTGGCTGCCCGGGTTGGCCGCCTTTGCCCAGACGCGTGGCCAAGCACACCGCCAATGGCGAAGCGTAAGGCTCCTGGGCCAGCCAGTGCAGGCGATAACGTAGCGTATAGCGATTGCCCGCTTCGGCGGGGGCCGAGGGCACCCACATGGCGACGATGTTGTCGTGGATCTCATCGTCAGTGCCATTTTCCATCAGTTGTACGCTGCCTTCGCCCCAGTCGCCCAACGGCTCGACCCATAGGCTGGGGCGGCGCTGATAATTCACGCCATCGAGGTAGTGGTCAAAATTGCGGTCACGTTGTAAGAGGCCGAAGCCCTTCGGTTGATGGTCGCTGAACGCCGAAACCACAGTGCGCGGCGGGTTGTTCAGGGGGCGCCAGATGCGCTCGCCGTTGCCGGTCCAGAGCGCCAGTCCGTCGCTGTCATGGACTTCGGGGCGCCAATCGGCGGCGGTTCGCTTGGCGGTTTCACTGAACCAGAACATCGAGGTCAGCGGTGCAATGCCCAGCCGGCGGACGCTCTTGCGCAGGAAGAACGTGCAGTCGACGTCCATGATCACGCCCTGCGTGCGGTCGATCACGAAACGGTAGGCGCCGCAGATACTGGGCCCGTCGAGCCGCGCATAGAGGGTCATGGACGTGGCGTGCAGGTCCTTCGGCGGTTCGAACCAGATGTGGGAGAAGGCGGGAAAATCTTCGGCCTTGCCAGCCTCAGCCACGTCCAGGGCAATCGCCCGTGCCGACAGACCGTACTGGTACAACTCGCCGATAGCCCGGAAGTACGATGCGCCAAGAAAGGCCACCCAGTCGTTCTGTTGCCACGGGAGTTTGGTCTGGTTGCCCAGACGGCTTTCCTGGATGCGAAAACCGGCGAATCCACTGTTACGGGGCAAGGCGTGGGCCGGGCTGTCGCCGGGCATGTCGAAGTTCGCCGGGTCGTAAACGATCTCGCGGGCGACGCCGTTGTCCAGCGCATACACCCTCACTGGTGTGCGAAAAAATGATCCCAGATGGAAGAAGGTCACGGGAAACTGCCCCGGCCCCTTGGCAAACAGAGCCAACTCGGGTTTGAAGCGGATCTGGCCGTGGGCGGCGTAGTCGAGTTTAGTCAACAGCGCGTCCGAGTCCCTGTTGGGATAACGGTAGGGTTTCAAAGCATCGACCTGTGCCTGTTCGATCAAGCCGTCGAAGGAAAAGGGGCCAGCCTGATCGGCACTGTCGGCAGCCAGGGCGCCCTTGCCCAGATGCGTGAGCAGGGCGGTCAGCGAAGCGTACGCCAGGAACTCGCGACGTGTGGACATGGTGACCATTCCTTGGACGAAGAGGAGCCATCTTCACGATCAACACGCCGCCGGCCTGCAACCGTGTTGCTTGCCAGGAGTTTCGAGGGGGGGAAGGTGGCTGTCTACTGTCAGAAATAACAGGTCCCAGAGGCAGCTGAGGAGCGGGGCAGGCGCGCTGCGCTTGTCATCAGCGCTTATTCAATAGGTCCTCGTTTGGGGCGAGTCCGGAAAAAACGAGACGTGAGGCTGATTACGATGGCGTGTCCCGCGCCACCGTCTGCCGAATCGGCAACACCACGCGAAACGTCGTGCCCTTACCCAGCTCGCTGCTGACGGAAATATCACCACGGTGTTTCTTGACGATGCCGTAGGAGAGCGACAATCCCAAGCCCGTCCCTTCGCCCACCGGCTTGGTGGTGAAGAACGGATCGAAGATCTTTTGCCGCGCGTGCGGTGGAATTCCACAGCCGTTGTCTGCCACTTCCAGCCAGATGTTTTCGCCCTCCACGCCGTTGCTGATGGTTATGGTGCCGCGCTCCGGCCCCATGGCTTGTGCGGCGTTGATCACCAGGTTCATCACCACCTGATTGAGCTGCGAAGCCAGGCATTCGATGTCCGGCAGCGGCGCGTAATGCTTCACCACATCGGCCTTGTACTTGAGTTCACTGGCGACGATGTTCAGCGTCGAGTCGATGCCTTGTTGCAGATTGGCAAATTGCCAAGTCTGATCGTTGTCCACCCGCGAGAAGTTCTTCAGGTCTTTGACGATCTGGGCCACACGACCTATGCCCTCCTTGGATTCGCGGATCAGGAGTGGAATGTCTTCCTTGAGAAAATCCAGTTCCAGCTCGTTGCGCAAGGCCTTGAGCTGATCGCGTTGTTCACCCGGTGCGAGGCTTTCCTCAGCCTGGCGGTAAGCGTCCAGCATCTGTTGCAGCTGGTTGAAGTAGGTGTCGAGGCTGCTGAGGTTGGACGAGATAAACCCCACCGGGTTGTTGATCTCATGGGCCACACCCGCCGCCAGTTGCCCCAGGGACGCGAGTTTTTCCGACTGCACCAGTTGGCTTTCCAGCTGCTTGCGCTCGTCGATTTCCAGTTGCAGCGCCTGGGTGCGTTGCTCCACCAATTGCTCCAAGTGGATGGTTTTCACCGAGGCGCGCCGGGCCATGTCCCATTTGTTAGCCAGGGTGTTGGCCATCTGCTGGACTTCGATATTGTCGAAAGGTTTTTTCAGGATCAGCAAACGATCGTGGCCGTGCAGGCGATACAGCAGGTCATCCCAGGAATAATCCGAATACGCGGTGCACACCACCACCTGCAGGCCGGGGTCGATTTTCCACAACTCCTCGATGGTTTTGGCCCCGTCCCACCCCTGAGGCATGCGCATGTCCACAAAGGCCAGCGCGTAGGGTCGTTGCTCTGTCATCGCGGTGATGAGCAGTTGCAGGCCTTCTTCGCCGCCGTAGGCCGAGTGCAGCTCGAAGGTTTGCACCGTGGGTTTGCTGGTGTCGCCAAACAGCGCCGACTCCATCTCATCCAGCGCCTCGTTCGACTCGACAGCGGGCATCAGGATCTTGCGAAAGTCGTCGTGAATCGAGGGGGTATCGTCGATCAGCAAAATACGCCGGTTAGGGGGCTGGTTCATGGCGGGCTTCCGGCAAGGGTGAGAGGGATTTTCAAGGTGAACACCGCGCCCAGGCCCGGCCCGTCGCTGTGGGCGCTGAGCTGGCCGTTCATTTCCACTGCGGCCAGGGCGCAGCTGTGCAGACCGAAGCCGTGGCCTTCCTTGCGGGTGGTGAAACCGTGGGTGAAGATCCGGGTCATGTTTTCGGCGGGGATGCCTTCGCCCTCGTCCTTCACGCTTATCTGCAAGGTGCTGTCCTCCAGTTGTTGCACCGCCAGGGTCATCTGTCGTGGCCGGTCGGTGAGGTTGGACATGGCGTGCTTGGCGTTGCTGATCAGGTTGACCATGATCAACAGCAACCGGTGTTTGTCCGCCATGATCTCCGGTACCCGCCCATATTCCTTGACCACCGTGACGTTGTGGCGGCTAAGCGAACCGGCGTTCATGCGCAAGGCGTCCTCCATCAAATCGCTGATGTGCACCGGTTCCATCAGCGTGGACACGCCGGCATAGGATTGCTGGGTGGAGACGATGTCCTTGATGTGGTCGACGCTTTTGCTCAGTTGCGCCAGCTCATCGGTCATGGCCTGTTGTTCGACGGCAATGGCGTCCACCAGTTGGTTCAGGTAGCCCGGCAGCAGCTTGCCTTTTTCATCCAAGGTCAGGAAGGCGCCGAGGTCTGCCTGGTGCTCGTTGATCAGTTGCATGGCCTTGCCCAGGCCCAACGCCTTGCTGCTGCGCAGTTTGCGGGTGACCAGCTCGGCGGAGATATTCACGCTGTTGAGCACGTTGCCAACGTTATGCAGCACGTTGGTGGCGATCTCCGCCATGCCAGCCTGGCGGGCGCTGTCCAGCAGTTCGCTCTGCGCATCCTTGAGCTGCTGGGTGCGGCGTTCCACCCGTTGTTCCAGGGTTTCGTTGGCGGCCTGCAACGCTCGGTTGACTCGATTGATCTCGGCAAAACTACGCAGCAGGCGCACGGCCAGGTAGAGCAGCAGCACCACCAGTAACGTAGAGAAAACCAACAGGTAGCGGTGATATTGATGGTCGATCAGGTCAGATGCTTGCTGGTCCTGATCGAGGTGGGTGGTCAAGTCGTCCAGGCGCTCGGCCACGGGTATGGAGGCAATGTGTTCGAGCAGGCTGTTGACCACCGGCTGCTCACGCAGAATCAGCGAAATGTGGTTGCTGAGGATGTCTATCGGGCCCTGGAACTCAGCGGGCAGGCTCTCCTTGTTGATTGCCAGCTTGCCCAACCCCACCAGAATATCTGCGGCGCGATCGTCGCTGGTGACCTGGGCGAATTCGAGGCTACTGAGCAACAGGTCGTAAATGTCGGTGGCCACATCCTGCAGTTGCAGGCGGCCTTCATTGTCAATGCGATTGAACTGGGCCTGGATGTCGTCCTCGGCTGTTGGCAAAAACGCGAGGGAATTGCGCAGCACCGCGTTGTGGGACTTGAACTGGTCGACCAGCCTGGCTTTTTCCTGGATCGCCGCCTGATAAGCCTCCTGGCTGGTTTGCCAGCGACTCAGGTCTTGCGGGTCGTGGTAGGTATCGCGGGTATTGAGTTCGGCCCAGAGCCGGGTCATTTCCGTGAGTGGGGTGACCAGCGGATCGTAGTTGTGAGTGATCGCGATCCGCGCCTTAAGCACTTCGCTGTCCCATTGGGCGTTGAGCTGCTGCAACTGGCGGATCAGATCCCGCGATTGGGTGTAGCCGGCGGTCTGGTCGCGTGAGGATTTGAGGTACAAAAACACCAGCGTAGAGGCCAGCAACAGGGTGATCAGGCCAAGCAACACTTGGCTGGTGCGACGGCGGGAGGGGGTCATGACGGTATGCTCATAGGGGCTTGCCTGCCCATTCGCCGGTCAGGGTCTTGAGAAACTGGATAATCAGGTCTTTGTCTTCCTGGGAAGGGTTGCGCCCCAACTGGTACTTGAACATCACATCCACCGCCGCTTCCAGGGTCTTGGCCGAGGCATCGTGGAAGTACGGCGCGGTGACGGCCACGTTGCGCAGGCTGGGCACCTTGAACACGTGGCGATCTTCTTCGTCCAGGGTCAGCAGGTAGCGCCCCAGGTCGGACTCCACCGGGTTGCCGCGCGCCTTGAAGTAATCACCCATCACGCCGAACTTCTGGAACATATTGCCGCCGATATTCACGCCCTGGTGACAAGCGATGCAGCCGTAATCCTTGAAACGCTGGTAGCCGTATTTTTCCTCGATCGTGAGAATCTCCGTGTTGCCCAGCAGGTACTGATCGAACCGCGAGTTAGGGGTGAGCAGCGTGCGTTCATAGGTGGCCAGGGCGTTTTGCACATTGTCGACGGTGACGCCGTCGGGGTACGCCTGCTTGAAGGCGCTCTGGTAGGCGGGCACGTCTGACAGTTTCTGCACCACGGTTTTCCAGTCGCTGCCCATCTCCACGGGGCTGATAACCACTTGTTCGACCTGCGCTTGCAACGTGTCTACGCGGCCATTCCAGAACTGCTTGAAGTTCAGGCTGGCGTTCAAGACCGAGGGGGTATTGATTTGCACCGGTTTGCCGTCGAAACCTATTGAGAACGGCTTGTCGTCAGCGCCGCCGGAGGCTAGTCGGTGACAGCTGGCACAAGACAGGGTGTTATTCACCGACAGGCGCGGCTCGTTGAACAGTTGCCGACCCAGCTCGACTTTGGCTGAGTCCAGTACTGGAACCGTCGGCAAAGGTTTGAGTGCCTCATCCAGCGGCGCGGCCATCAGTGACACACTGAGTCCCATCATAAGGACCAGGCCGAAACCGTGAGTTGCGACGTCGCTCAAGCGAGCACTCCTTGCATAGTGTGGACTATTGATAGGTTATCGGCATGGCGCAGCCCAACTGCAGCCATTGGGCAAAATCCTTTGTCGACGCGGCCTTGCTGAATAGAAAACCCTGGCTCTCTTCGCTCTCCCGGGTTTTGAGGAGGACCGGTTGCCCAGCAACGTGCTGTTGGGCAACTTGGCGCGGCGGGGCACTGACCTGATGTCACAGCTTAGTCGAGCTCCCTTGAATTCGGCGGCCAGTTGGCGTCAAATCAAGCCCGCGCCTTGGGCGAGGGAACACGGCTTAGTACCAGGGTTCAATTCAGCTCCATTCAGTTCAATGTGAAGGCGCAGTAGGCATGGATGAACAACTTGCGACGAAACCCACTATTTTGCTGGTCGACGATGAAGAGTCGATCCTCAACAGCTTGCGCCGCCTGTTGCGCGGCCAACCCTTCGATGTAGTGCTCGCGGGCAGCGGCGCACAGGCCCTGGAGATCATGGCCGCCCAACCCATTGACCTGGTGATGAGCGATGCGCGCATGCCGGGCATGGACGGCGCACAATTGCTGGCCGAGGTTCATCGCCTTTATCCCGCTACCAGTCGCATTCTGCTCAGCGGCTACGCCGACCTGCCGACCATCATCAAGGCGATCAACGAAGGCCAGATCCACCGCTATATCGGCAAACCCTGGAACGACGACGAACTAAAGCTGATCTTGCAGCAGGCTCTGGAGCATCAGCGCCTGGAGCGCTTGACCCAGGAGCAGAACGAGCAGCTCAAGGCGCTCAACAACACGCTGGAAAAACGGGTGGCAGCGCGCACGTCCGAGTTGCAGCAAACCGCCGATATGCTCGATCTGGCCTATGACGAGCTCAAGCGCAGCTACGTGACCGGCACCGAAGTGTTTTCGTTGTTGGCCAACCTGCGTCTGCCCAAGGACAAACAGACCAACCGCGCGCTGATCGAACTGGTGCGCGTGTACTGCACCGCCCAGTCCATAGACGACGCCAGCGCCCGTGACTTGGCCATGGCAGCTGCGTTGTACAACATCGGCAAGCTGAGCTGGAGCGACAGCATGTTGATCGAACCGGCCGACAAGCTGCACAGCACCGATCGCGAACGGTACCGCGGTTATCCGACCCAGAGCGAATCGCTGTTGATGACCCTGGAGCCGATGAAGGATGCGGCGCGGATGATTCGTCACCATCAGGAGCGCTGGGACGGCAGTGGTTTTCCCGACCACCTCAAGGGCGATGCGATTCCGTTCGGTTCGCGCCTGCTGAAGCTGGCGGTGGACTTTATCGAACTGCAGAAGGGCCTGATCCTTGAGCGGCATCTGAACAGCGATGAAGCGTTGTTATATATCCGCAAATACGCCGGGCGCCTCTACGATCCAGAGCTGATCGAGGACTTCGTCCAGGCTTGCGCGGCATTTCTCAGTGATGTGACCCTGGGCGACCCGACCGTCAAAGTGTTGAGCACCCGGGAACTGGCCGATGGCATGGTCCTGGCGCGCAACCTCAATGCCGACAACGGGATGTTGCTGCTCAACGCCGGCAAGGTGCTGAACCTGCCGTTGGTGGACAAGCTGATTGCGTTCGAAGCGATGGAAGGCGCCAAGTACAGCGTGTTTATCAAGAAGCCGGACGACACCGAAGCAGTGCTCCAATAATGTTTATTTTTGAATTCAAGGTGTTCAATTCATGCCTACCACTATCCGTATCGCCGCCGCCCTGCTGATCGGCGCTGACGGCCGAACCCTGCTGGTGCGCAAGCGCGGCACCCAGGCCTTTATGCAACCCGGTGGCAAGATCGACGCCGGTGAACAACCTGCCGAGGCCCTGGCCCGTGAGTTGTACGAAGAGCTGAACCTGCACATCAAACCCAGCGACGCGGCCTACCTGGGTAACTTCTCGGCCCCTGCGGTCAATGAGCCCGGATTTACCGTGCAAGCTCAATTGTTCCAAGTGCAGATCGATGCGCAGGTCAGTCCGGCTGCTGAAATCGAAGAGGTTCGCTGGATCGACCCTGCCGGTGATGGCGGCCTGGTGCTGGCGCCCTTGACCCGTGACCAGATCCTGCCGTTCTATCGCTCATCGCTGGCCATTACTGCCTGACGCTCAGGCGCAAAGGACTCAAACGTGATCATCCGTACGCTGGGCGGCAACGACGCCGAGGCTTATCGAGCGTTGATGCTGGAGGCGTATGGCGCTTATCCCCAGGCATTCACCTCCAGTGTGGCCGAGCGCGCAGCCATGCCGTTGAGCTGGTGGGAAAAGCGTCTGGACGGGCGCCAGGATCGTTTGCTCGGCGCGTATTCAGGGGATGAACTGGCTGGCATCGTCGGCCTGGCGTTCGAGCTTCGGGAGAAGGCGCGGCACAAAGTGACCTTGTTTGGGATGTACGTGACCGAGGCTTATCAGCAGAAGGGCTTGGGCCGACGGTTGGTGGAAGCGGCGCTGGATGAAGCGCGCCAACATCCGCGCCTCAAAGTCATCCAACTGACCGTCACCGCCGGCAATGATGCAGCGTTTGCGCTGTACCGACGTTGCGGATTTATCCAGTACGGCCTGGAGCCGCTGGCGGTGCGGGTGGGCGTGGATTACTTCGATAAAATCCACATGTGGCGCGAACTCAAGGCTGACTGAGAGCCGATGAGGGAAGGGGCTAGCCCCCCGATAGCAGAGTGTCATCAAACAGAAATGTTGAATGTGCAATCGCCATCGGGGGCAAGCCCCCTCCCACAGTTGGAACTGTGTGGTTTCAACGCACCGCGCTGACCCCGTCCAAAGTGGAAAACGACGTATCCTTGGCCGTCAGCAAAAAGTCGCGCATATACGGCGCATCCAGCATGTCCGCACGAATCCCCGCATACAGCGTCGCAAACAAACCTTTCTCACCCAGGCGCTTGGCCTTTACGTAGCCACGCGAGCTGTATTCATGCAACGCCCAATGGGGCATGCCGCACACGCCACGGCCGCTGGCGACCAGTTGCATCATCATCACCGTCAGTTCCGAGGTTCGCACCTGGGCCGGCTCGATGTCGGCGGGCTCCAGGAAGCGGGTGAAGATGTCCAGACGATCGCGCTCCACCGGGTAGGTAATCAAGGTTTCGGGA
This sequence comes from Pseudomonas sp. W22_MBD1_FP4, assembly GCF_052113765.1. Classification (NCBI taxonomy): domain Bacteria; kingdom Pseudomonadati; phylum Pseudomonadota; class Gammaproteobacteria; order Pseudomonadales; family Pseudomonadaceae; genus Pseudomonas; species Pseudomonas sp. W22_MBD1_FP4. The sequence continues at coordinate 113,852 of NZ_JBGQOI010000021.1, forward strand.
AGCAAGTCTTCGGGCACGATGAACGACTTGCTCGCCAGCGCGTGCTGATTGGCCACCGCGAGCATGGCTTCGTAAGTGAACAGCGGCACATAGGTGATGCCCGGCAGTTCCAGCGGGTCGGAGGTCACCACCAGGTCGAGGTCGCCACGGGCGAGGGCCGGCAGCGGCGCGAAGGCGAAGCCTGAAGCCAGGTCCAGTTCGACTTCGGGCCAGGCATCGCGGAACTGGTCGATGGTTGGCATCAGCCACTGGAAGCAACTGTGACACTCGATCGCCATGTGCAGACGCCCGGCGGTGCCGCCGGCCAAACGTGCGATGTCGCGCTCGGCGCCGCGCAGCAAGGGCAAGGTGGCGTCGGCCAGTTGCAGCAGGCGCAGACCGGCGCTGGTGAAGCGCAGCGGTTTGGTCTTGCGCACGAACAGTTGCATGCCCAGGCGTTCCTCCAACTCCTTGAACTGGTGGGACAGCGCCGATTGCGTCAGGTGCAGGCGCTCAGCGGCTTCCACCAGGCTGTCGGCTTCGCGCAGGGCGTGCAGGGTCTTGAGGTGACGGATTTCGAGCACGTGCTCTCCATGAAGACAATTTGTGACGAAGTTGAATAGCGTGAGTTTGTCTCATGTTGCAAAGCATGTCGACCACGACCACTGGGCACTCTTCATCAAACTGTCATGGAAGTGTGGCAGCGCGCTTGAACAAACTTCATCAGACTCGCGCTCTACTGGGGTTCTGCGTTTCGGTGTTTTTCATGCGCGTGTTGCTTTTACTGGCCGCCTTATTGTTCGGCCTGCCGTCTTTTGCGGCGTCTCGATGTGATGTCAATGTCCCGACCCAAACGGTCGACCTGGAAAAGGTGAGCATCGCCTACCAGAGTATCGGCCGTGCGTCCGACCCGGCCTTGCTGCTGGTGATGGGCCTGGGCGGGCAGTTGATCCACTGGCCGGACGAAGTGGTGGTTGCCCTCTGCCAACAAGGCTTTCGGGTGATCCGCTATGACAACCGTGATGTCGGCCTGTCCACTTGGCGCGAGGCGCCGGCCAACGCCAATCTCACGTTTGAAGTGCTGCGCTACAAGCTCGGCTTGCCGGTGGCGGCGCCTTACACCCTGACCGATATGGCCGATGATGCGCTCGGGCTGATGAGCGCGTTGCAGATTCAACAGTTCCACGTCCTCGGCGCGAGCATGGGCGGCATGATCGCCCAGCACTTGGCGGCCATGGCGCCGCAGCGGGTGGAGAGCCTGACCTTGATCATGACCAGCTCTGGCGCTGAAGGCTTGCCGGCACCGAGTGCGGCGCTGGTGCAACTGTTGTCACGGCGCGGCGCGCCCAATCGTGAAGTCGCGTTGGAGCAACAGGCTGACTTGCTGGCCGCGCTGGGCAGTCCGACTATCAAGGATGATCGCCAAGCGTTGCTGCACCAGGCGGCGCTGTCCTACGACCGCGCCTTCAACCCGGAGGGCGTGAAACGCCAGATCATGGCGATTCTCGCTGAGCCGAGTCGCGTGCCGTTGCTCAAACAGTTGCGCGTGCCGACCCTGGTGGTCCACGGCACCGCCGATCCGTTATTGCCGGTGATGCACGGCGTGCACCTGGCGGCGCATATCCAGGGCAGCCAATTGAAGCTGATTCCCGGCATGGCCCATCGTTTTCAGGAAGCCTTCAAGGCGCCGCTGCTGACGGCCGTGTTGCCGTACCTGCAAGCTCATCGTGAAGACGCTGCCCATTGGGCCCAGATTGATCAGGCGGCGCCTGCGAAGCTGCTGTGAGGTGGTGTATCGTGCAACCTTTGCGGCGTATGACTGCCAACGAGGTTGCCTACCATGAGTACTCCCCTGAAAATCGATTTCGTCAGCGACGTGTCCTGCCCCTGGTGCATCATCGGCCTGCGCGGCCTGACTGAGGCCCTCGACCAACTGGGCACCGAGGTGCAGGCCGAGATTCATTTCCAACCGTTCGAACTGAACCCGAACATGCCCGCCATGGGTCAGAACATCGTCGAACACATCACTGAAAAATACGGCTCGACCGCCGAAGAGTCCCAGGCCAACCGTGCGCGTATCCGCGACATGGGCGCCGAGTTGGGCTTTGCCTTCCGCACAGATGGCCAGAGCCGTATCTACAACACCTTCGATGCCCACCGCCTGTTGCATTGGGCTGGCCTTGAAGGTTTGCAGTACAACCTCAAGGAAGCGTTGTTCAAGGCCTATTTCACCGATGGCCAAGACCCGTCCGACCACGCCACCCTGGCGATTATTGCTGAGAGCGTCGGCCTGGATATCAAGCGCGCCGCCGAGATTCTCGCCTCCGACGAGTACGCCGCCGAAGTCCGTGAACAAGAGCAGTTGTGGACCTCCCGTGGCGTGACGTCGGTGCCGACCATCGTGTTCAACGACCAGTACGCCGTCAGCGGTGGCCAGCCGGCGGAAGCCTTTGTGGGCGCGATTCGCCAGATCATCAACGAAGCCCGAGCCTGACCGTGTTCCCATGTGGGAGGGGGCTTGCTCCCGATAGCTGAGTGTCAGTCAACACCTGTATTGACTGAACCACTGCTATCGGGAGCAAGCCCCCTCCCACATGAGATTCTGTGTGAATCTGAATATCTCGCTGGCCCGCCCCTTGCATTGACCCCCTAAAGCCATAGGGGAAACATTACCTTGAACATTCTTGACCTCGACCACAGCCTCACCGGTCAGGCACCGATTGCCCGGCGTTTGGCCAGTGGCCGTGCCACGCGCATCGACCTGCTCGACCTGGGCCCTAAGCTGCGCCTGTGGTCCACCGAAAAAACCTGGAAACGCTTCGCTGAACGCCTGGCCCAGCGGCCACGGCCCACGGATGCGCGACCGGAAATCCTGTTTGTCGGCTCCGGCGATTATCACCACCTCACGCCAGCATTCCTTGCCGATCTCAAAGAACCCATCAGCCTGATCCACTTCGACAACCATCCCGATTGGGTGCGCTTTGCGCCCAAGCGGCACTGCGGTTCGTGGGTCAATCGCGCGCTGAAGATGCCGGCGATCAAACGCATCGTCACCCTCGGCCCGTGCAGCGATGACCTGCACAACCCGCAGCTTCGCGGCGGCAACCTTGGTGCGCTCAAGCGCGGGCATTTGCAGCTGTTCCCGTGGCAACACCCGCCGTCGAAAGTGTGGGGCAGGGTCGGCGATGGCGCCGGTCACCAACAGCAGGAAAACCACCTGCACTGGCGCAACCTGGCGGAGCTGGATTGGGCCGCGTTCCTGGAGCAGATGATCAGCAGCCTGCCCACTGACGCGATCTGGATTACCGTCGACAAAGACGTGCTCGCCAGCGAAGACGCGGCGACTAACTGGGACCAGGGCGGCATGCGCCTGACCCACTTGCTGCAAGCCTTGCGCGCACTGGCGGCACGCAAGCGCATCATCGGTATCGACGTGTGCGGCGAGTTCGCTACACCGGCCTTCAGCAATGCTTTCAAGCGCTGGGAAGCCAAGTCTGACCAGCCTCCAGCGGAGCGTTGGAGCCCCGAGGATTTGCAGCGCAATGCCGCCACCAATGAGGCCCTGATCGACCTGTTTGAGGAGCTGTTCCCGTGACGTTGACCGTGGTGTTGCTGGTGGCGTTTTCCATCGTGCTCGATGTGATCGGCCAGTTGTGTTTCAAGCTCGGCCTGGACCGTTTGCCGGAGCTGGAAGGTGGCTTTCGCCTGAACGCGTTCTGGGGCCAGGTGTTTAACGCGCCGTTGTTGTGGGCGGGGATCGGGGCCTACGTCATCGAGTTTTTTATCTGGCTGGAGGCCTTGTCCCGCGCGCCGTTGAGCCTGTTGTTTCCAGCCGCTGCGCTGGCGTATTGCGGGGTGGTGCTGGCGGGCAAAGTGGTGCTGGGCGAAACCGTCAGCCGCCGCCGTTGGCTGGGCACGCTGGTGATTACCTTGGGGGTGATGCTGGTGGCGATTGCAGGGAGTCAGGCATGAATTCGCACGCGTGGTTGCATGGGCGTTTTGGCACCGTGGTGCTATGGGCCTTACTGATCTGCACCGAGAGCGCCGGGCAGTTATTTACCAAAGTCGCCGGTGACCAGTTGGGGCAAATGGATTTCAACTGGCAGTGGCTGGCCGATGTGGCGCGGAACCCTGGGATCCTCGCAGCGATTGCCTGCTACATCGGCGCGTTTTTCGTGTGGATGCTGATCCTGCGGCGCAGCAGTTTGTCCTTGGCGTTTCCGCTCAGTTCACTGGTGTTTGTGGTGGTGCTGCTGGGGTCGTGGCTGGGGCTGGGGGAACATATCAGCCCGCTGCACTGGGTAGGCGTGGCGGTGATTATCGGTGGGATAGCGCTGCTGGCCGAAGGCGAAGAAAACTGAAATGCGGCCCCATGTGGGAGGGGCAAGTCCCTCTCACATGGGGCCGAAGTGATCAATCGAACGTGTAGCTGATCGCCGTCTGTACCTGGCCCTGGTTCACGTCGCCGGTCTGCTTGACGATGCTGCTGTTGGCCGCCGAGCCCACCAGGTGCACCCAACTTGCGCTGGTCAGCAGTGACCAATTGGGCGCCAGGGGGAATTGGAAACTCTGGCTCAGGGTTACGTTCTGGAAGCCGCCACTGGCGTTGTAGGCCTTGAAGCCTGTGGCCGCCGCTTCGTTATCATCCACCCCGAAAAACGTCTGGGTCTGGCGTGCATCGGCAAAATGCGCCACCAGGCCGCTGCTGCCGATGATTCCACCGCCCAGCGGGTAACCGAGCTCACCGCCGACCTTGCCCAGCGCGCCGCTCTGGGAATGCCCGCCACCGACGGCCTGGCCCAACTGGGCGTAAACCCGCCAGAAGTCAGCCGGCGCATACTGGATAAAACCCCCGACCTCGGCCATGTCCGACACATTGCGCATCCCCTGCAGCGAACCGTTGGAGGTGCGCCCCTGCAAGTAATTGATATACGGACCGGCACTTAAACCCTGTGTGTTCAGCGCGCTCCATCTCAGCCCGTCGTCGGTGCTCAGGCTCACGTTGCCCCAGTCGAGGTCGAGATAGGGCACGGGCCGGGTTTCGTAGCGGCTGCCGGTCGGATCGTGGGGTTGGTAGCTGACGCCTGCGCCGACGTCACCGCTGATGCCTTCGGCCTGAGCGGCGAGGCTCAGTAAACCGGCGAACGCCGCGCATGTGATCCTCAACATGGTCACAGTTCCTAAGTGAATACACGCGCATGAACGCGCAAACCATCGCCCCCATGCAAGCACTCATCTTGTTTGTAGCAAGCTACAAAAATTGTAGCTCTGACGACACAAATTCCCCGCTCACACCCGTTAAACCCCCAGCCCTGCGGGGCTTTAACCAATTGGCACACTCCCTGCTCTAGCCCTGATGAAAGCGCAGACAGCGCACTCCATCAAGGTAACCACAATGATTGATTGGCATATCGTGTGCGACTTCGACGGGACCATCACCCCCACCGATGTCATCGACAACGTCCTCCAACGCTTCGCCGGCCCCGAATGGGAAACCATCGAGCAGCAATGGCTGGACGGGCATATCGGTTCACGCGAATGCCTGAGCCGCCAACTGGCGTTGATCAAGGCCACCCCCAGCGAGTTGCTGGCGTACTTCGACAGCGTTGAGATCGACCCGGACTTTCCGGATTTCGTCGATCACGTGATCGGCCTGGGCGCGTCCATTGAGGTGGTCAGCGACGGCATCGAACAAGGCATTGCGCGGATCCTGTCGCGCAACTACGTGACCTTGCTGCCGATCCTCGCTAACCGCCTGCGCCAGGTCGACCAGAACAGTTGGCGCATTGACTTCCCCTATTCCAGCGATGCCTGCCGCGCCGCGTCCGGCAACTGCAAGTGCAAATCCACGCCGCGCAACAAGCGCGTGCTGGTGATCGGCGACGGCAAGTCCGACATGTGCGTGGCGTCCACCGCCGACTTCGTGTTCGCCAAAGGCAGCCTCGCCCAGTACTGCGAGGCCAACAACATCCCTCACGCGCGCTTCGACACCTTTGCCGAAGTGCCTGCGTTGCTGGCCCGACTGCCTCAGGGCATCGCCGCCAACGCTACCTCCTTCACTGCCGACACTCAGGAAATTTTCCACCATGTCTGATATCCGCATCGCTACCGCCGAAGACCAGGTCCTCCTGGATAAAGAAGCCAAATACTGCTCCTACGGCGACACCGTTCACTACATCGAACCGCCGCGTATTTTCAGCCGCTGCGAAGGCTCCTATGTGTGGGACACCGAAGACCAGGCCTACCTCGACCTGCAAATGTGGTACTCCGCGGTCAACTTCGGCTACGCCAACCCGCGCTTGAACAATGCGCTGAAACAGCAGATCGACACCCTGCCGCAAATCGCCAGCCAGTACCTGCACAAAGGCAAGATCGAGCTGTCGGAAATGATTGCGGTGGACGCCAAGAAGAAATTCGGCCTCGACGGTCGCGTGCACTTCAACGTCGGCGGCTCGCAGTCGATCGAAGACTCCCTGAAAGTGGTGCGTAACGCCACCAACGGCAAAAGCTTGATGTTCGCCTTCGAAGGCGGCTACCACGGGCGTACCCTCGGTGCCTCGTCGATTACCTCCAGCTACCGCTACCGCCGCCGCTACGGCCACTTCGGTGAACGCGCGCAGTTCATCCCGTTCCCGTACCACTTCCGGGGCCCCAAAGGGATGACCAAGGAAGAGTACGGCAGCCACTGCGTGCAGCAATTTGCCCGCCTGTTCGAGACCGAATACAACGGCGTGTGGGACCCGAAAGTCGGCCAGAGTGAATACGCCGCGTTCTACGTCGAGCCGATCCAGGGCACCGGCGGCTACGTGATCCCGCCGATGAACTTCTACCGCGAACTCAAACACGTGCTGGACCAGCACGGCATCTTGATGGTGTCCGATGAAATCCAGATGGGCTTCTACCGCACCGGCAAGTTGTGGTCGATCGAACACTTCGACGTGCAGCCGGATGTGATCGTGTTCGGCAAGGCGCTGACCAACGGCCTCAACCCACTGGGCGGTATCTGGGCCCGTGAAGAGTTGATCAACCCGAAGATCTTCCCGCCGGGTTCCACCCACTCCACTTTTGCCTCCAACCCGTTGGGCACGGCGGTGGGCCTGGAGATGTTCAAGATGACCAACGAAGTCGACTACGGCGCGATGGTCATGGCCAAGGGCAAGTTCTTCCTCGAAGGCCTGCAGGACCTGCAGAAACGTTTCCCGATCATCGGCGACGTTGACGGTCTGGGCCTGGCGCTGCGCTGCGAAATCTGCGGACCGGATGGCTTCACCCCGGACAAAGCGACCCTGGATTACATGGTCGAAGAAGGCATGAAGGGCGACATGGTGGTGGATGGCCAGAAACTCGGCCTGATCCTCGACGTGGGCGGTTACTACAAGAACGTGATCACCCTGGCACCGTCCCTGGAAATCAGCTACCCGGAAATCGAACTGGGCCTGAAGCTGCTTGAGCAGTTGCTGGTGCGAGCGACCAATCGGTGAACAGTGCAGAGATCGACCTCGGTGAAGGTGATGCCGGATTCGTTCTCGGTGATGGTCCGGTCGGGATCCTGTTGATCCACGGCCTGACTGGCACTCCGACTGAATTGCGCCAGGTCGCCAAAGGCCTGGCCAAGGCCGGCAATTGCACGGTGTACGTGCCGACGCTGGCGGGGCACTGCGGCGATAACAGCGACCTGCAGGCCACCGGCTGGCGCGACTGGTATGAAGGCGTGCGCAAGACCTTCGTACAGATCAAGCGGCGCCACGCACAGGTGTTCGTTGGCGGTTTGTCCATGGGCGCGGTGATGTCGATGTACGTGGCCTCGGAACACCCGGGGCAGGTCGCCGGGCTGCTGATGTACTCGACCACCTTGAAGTACGACGGTTGGAGCATCAACAAAATGGCGTTCATCACGCCGTTGCTGATCCGGATTCCCTTTGGTGTGCGTCTGTTTCGCTTCACTGAGAAACCGCCCTACGGCATCAAGAATGAGCGCCTGCGGGCGATTGTTGAACGCCAGATGAAAGAGGGCGAGAGCAGCGAAGCGGGGTTGTTGACCATGGAAGGCGTCACCGTGCGCGAGTTGCACTGGATGAACGCAGTGGTCAAAAAACGCATGCCCCGGATCAACGTGCCGGCGCTGGTGCTGCACTCCATCGAGGACGACATCACCAGCCGCTGGAACGCCGACTATGTAGAGCGCCACCTTGGCGGCCCAGTGACCAAGATTCTGCTGGATAACTGCTACCACATGATCACCGTCGACCTGCAATACCGGCGGGTGATTGAGTTGAGTGCTGCGTTCATCGAGCGGCATACATCTGCAGCGGGCTCCGGCTCAGTGTTTGCTGAGCAGGGGTTTTGTGGTGGGCAGGGCTGTAGTGGTGAGCAGAGGGGGGTTGGTGTGCAGGGCTGTAGTGATGAGCAGAGGGGTTTTGGTGTGCAGGGCTCTAGTGGTGAGCAGAGGGCTTTTGGTGTGCAGGGCTGTAGTGGTGAGCAGAGGGGTTGTGATGTGCAGGGCTCCAGTGGTGAGCAGGCTTGCCCTGCGCTGGGGGGCGAAGCCGCCCCAAAACCTGCCATTGCGGTCTAGCTGGAGAAACTCGTTGCCTGGAGTGGGGCTGCTTCGCAGCCCAGCGCGGGGCAAGCCCGCTC
>NZ_JBGQOI010000022.1:0-118567 GCF_052113765.1 Pseudomonas sp. W22_MBD1_FP4
CCCTCCCACAGTTTGAATGTGTGAATACATTCAAACTGTGGGAGGGGGCTTGCCCCCGATGGCGCTAGACCAGCCACCGCCAAACTCAGGGATAACCCAGAACCCGCTTGATCTGGTCGAGATTCACCTCGATCCACCCCCGATCAATCGCGCCCCAGTCGCGAATCCGATAGTGCCCGGCATGGTTGCGGGCGCCGTCTTCCTGTTCGAATTCACACACGATATCCAGGTCAGCCAACGCCGCAATCGTGTCCTGCGCCGTTCGCCGGGGCATACCGGTGACGTCGGTCAGCGCCGGCACACTGCTGGCGAGCCCGCTGTCGATCAGGTACGCCACGTACAGGCGGCGGTAGAAGCTGCTTTTGGTCTTGCTCACATCCATGGTCAGTCGCCTTGTGCGGTCAGGGCTTGCCCTGCAGGTCGCGATACGTGAGGTACACCCGCAGGTCGAATTCCACCTGGTGGTAGCCCGGCATCATGTAATCGCAGAGTTTATAGAACGCCTTGTTGTGGTCCGATTCCTTAAAGTGCGCCAGCTCGTGCACCACGATCATGCGCAGAAATTCCGGAGCGGCGTCCTTGAACAGCGAAGCAATGCGGATCTCTTTCTTGGATTTGAGGTTGCCGCCCTGCACCCGCGAAATCGTGGTGTGCAGCCCGAGGGCGCGGTGGGTCAGATCCAGGCGGTTATCGAACAGCACTTTGTCGATCGCTGGCGCATTGCGCAGGTGTTCCTGCTTCAACGCCAGTGCGTAGGCGTACAGGGCTTTGTCGCTCTGCACCGCATGACGCTCGGGATAACGCTGCTCCAGGTAAGCGCCCAACTGGTCCTTGGCGATCAGTTGACGTACTTGCTCCTGGAGGGCTGCGGGGTAAGCCTGGAGGTATTTCAGCGCGGTCATTGAGGTCTGCAACAGGGTTCGAATGGGCGCCAGTGTAGCGAATTCAGCGCAGGCGGGCGCGTGACCAGTCGACCACTTCGTCGGCCATCAGTGGGTGCGCCGCCCACGGTCCCTGGATAAATGGGCAGCCATGGGCTTTGAGCCACTGAGCTTGCACCTGGGTTTCCACACCCTCGGCCACCACCAGTACGTCAAAATGCCCGCACAGTTCGATAATGCTGCGTGCCATCGCTGCGTCCCTCACCGACCCCGGCAGGCGCGCGACTAATTGCGGATCGAGTTTGAGGGTGTCGAACTCCAAGTCACGCAGATGCGCCAGGGAGCATTGTCCCGAACCAAAGTCATCCAAAGCGATGCGCACCCCGATTCGGCGCAGTAACTTGAGCTGCTTGGTGGCCTCTTCCAAGCTACTCATCAGGCAATCCTCGCCGATTTCCACCTCCAACTGCCCAACCTGAAGCCCATGTCGCTCCATCACCTGCTGCAACTGGTTAGCCAGGTTGGGCATATTGAACTGGCTGCTACTCAGGCTGACGCTCAGCACCAATTCATCGTCGAAGGTGCTTTGCCACACCTGACGCTGGGCAGCGACCTGTTGATAAATCCACGCGCTCAGCTGGCTGATCAGTCGCGCTTCCTCCAGCAGCGGTAAAAACAGCCCAGGCGGTACATCGCCGACGCTGGGGTGTTGCCAACGCAATAACGCCTCGACACCGCGCAGGCGCCCATCAGCCAGAGAGACCTGAGGCTGGTAGACCAGGGTGAAATCCTTGTTTTGAATGGCCGTACGCACGCTGTCTTCGAGCATCAGCCGCGAGCGCGCGCGGCCGTTCATTTCCTGGTCGTAATAGCGATACTGCTGACGGCCCGCGCGCTTGGCTTCGTACATGGCGATGTCGGCCGCACGCAGCAAACCATTCAAGTCCGAACCGCAGTCCGGGAAGGTAGCAATGCCAATGCTCACGCCGAGCATCACATCCAAACCGTCAACCTGCTGACAAACAGAGACTCGTTCGATCAGTTTTTCCGAAATTTTTGCCGCCTGCTCTGGGAATTCCAACTCCAGCAGCGCAGTAAATTCATCACCGCCCATGCGGCCGATAATGTCGTAGGAGCGCAAGCCGCCCTGCAATTGCTCCGAAACCCAGCGTAAAACCCGGTCGCCCGCATCATGGCCCAAAGAATCGTTGACGCGCTTGAAACCGTCGAGGTCCAGGTACAGCAACACCAAGGACTGCTCTGTGCGCTCACTGCGCAACAGCGTGTTTTCCACAGCCTGGTGGAAGCCGCGTCGATTCAGCAGCCCGGTCAGCGGGTCGGTAACGGCTTGGAATTCCAACTGCTGATGCAGGTGGCGCACTTCGGACATATCCAGCACCGTCACCACCATGGCCTTCTGTTCGGCGGGCAGCGGCGCGCATGACAACGCCGCCGGCACCTGCTGGCCACGGCCGGTGCGCAGAAGCGCATCGTGCAGGCGCCAGGTTTCGCCCTTGCGGTAACCGGCGTACATCTGCGAATCCAGCCACGTGGGCACATGGGGCTTTTGCATGAAACTCAGGAATTCCTGGCCCTGCAACTCTTGGATCGGGGCATTGAGCAGGCGCGAGATCGCCGGGTTGGCGTATTCGATCACGCCCTCCTCACTCACCACCAGGATGCCCTCGGCGGCGTTATCCAACACCGAGGCATTAAAGGCCCGGGCTGACTCCAGATCATGGCTCAGGCGCTGCAAGGCCCGGCGAATGCGCTGGTGCTCCAGCAACGCCTGGACCTTGGGCTTGAGAATATGCGGGTCGAAGGGTTTGAACAGGTAGTCGATGGCGCCACTGGCATAGCCTTCCAGCACGGCGGCGGGCGACTGGGCGTTGGCACTCAGGAAGATAATAGGGGTCATGCGTGTGCGCTGGTTGCCACGCATCAGGCGGGCGACTTCAAAGCCGTCCATGCCGGGCATCATTACATCCAGCAATACCAGGTCCACTTCATGCTGCAGCAGCACCTCCAGAGCTTCCAACCCGGATTCCGCGGTGACCACCTGCCAGTCATCACGTTGTAGCAGCGCACGCATGCTGATCAGGTTTTCCGGGTAGTCATCGACGACCAGAAGAACCGAACTGCCATCGCCATGAGGTGGAGCGCATTCCATGCTGGGTCTCTTCCTTAGGTCTACTCCGGTCACTTCTGAGAGAAAACGCGGATAAACATTGAGGGCTCACTCTAGCCCTGGATACTGAAAATCAGAAGTGACGTGGATGCCATCATTGCGCCAAAGTTCACTCAGCCGACTAACGGTCAACCTCTACAGCCCACGGTTCATGGGAAACATGGCTTTTTGGCATTCATTTGGCGCCAATAAATTGCCAGCAAATGTTTAACAACAGGCCGGCCACCGCCTATAAAGAACCTGTAAGGCCCACGGGCCAAAGCCTTCACCCCCTGTAAAAGGCCAACGCCATGATCGACCTCTCCACTTGGAACCTGAGCATTCCGGTCGGCTCGCCCCCCGCGACTATCGACACCCCAAAGCTGCTCAGCGGCTTCAACGACCAGTACTTCCAGGCCGAAGGCAGCAACGTGCAGTTCTGGACACCCGTCACCGGCACCCGCACCGAAAACGCCATCTACCCACGCAGTGAGCTGCGCGAAACTTACGCCGACGGGCGCTTGCGTAACTGGACCTACCCCGAAGCCGACAACTTCCTGCGCGCCACCTTGGCCGTGAACCAAGTACCGTCCAGCGGCAAGATCGTCATCGGCCAGATCCACGCCTATGACAGCCAAAAACCGCTGATCAAGCTCGAATACCAGTTCAAGGAAAAGACCCAGACCGGCAACATCGTCGCCAAAGTGCGCATGCGCCCGGATGAAGGTGAAAGCCGCGTGGTCATCGTCGCGTCCAATGTGCCGCTGGAGAAAAGCTTTACCTACGTGATCAACCTCAACAAAGCCGGGCTGCTGAGCGTGTACGCCGCCGACAGTGAGTGGAACGAGCGCATTGGCGCAGCGTGGGGCAGCAAGCCGCTGTACTTCAAGGCCGGCGCGTATGTGCAGGACAACAGCGGGGACAGCAAGGAAGGCGCGAAGGTGACGTTTGCGAAGTTGGATATTGATCACGAGTGAGGCGTGACCCAACGTTTTCGCGATATCACGCATAGCCAAATCATCTTGAAAACTGTCAGGCCTCACAGTCGCCAAGATTAACCTATTGGGGGAATCTAACGCCCATAACCGTGGGCCTCCCCCATGGATCTGGAGTCTTGAGATGCGCATCTCAATGAATGACATCCGTAAAAAACTTCAATCGACGAAGAAATTCAAAATAGACGTCCGCCTGAGCGATAGCTCCGACGAGACCGATGAAGGAGAAGACCCAAGGTTCGACGATAAAAAAGCAGAGCTGACTTACTATCGCTCAGCAGGCGTGTACCGGACCGTCAACCTCAGGACATAAAGACCATTGAGCCGATCAGCGATAACACAAAGTCATCGAACCCTTTGGATTACTGAGCCCGGCATAAACTCGGCAGGTGTTTTCTGTTGCCCCAAGGATGATTCACTGACATCCCCAGCCTCTTAAACAATGCACCAGCTCCTGCGGTAAGGGCACTTGCTACCGCCGGAAGCCGCTGCGCAGTCCAACCGAAGCGCCCTTCCCACACGCAGTTTTCTGTTCGCTCTCTCGATTGACAGCCAACTAATCCGGCCCTTTTTGAATCGATAGCCCATCCGCTATTAACGACCTGCATCTCCCGCTACCTGGACCATCAAGGCGTGGCTGCCTTATAACAGGTGGAGGGCTGGAATTCGCACTAACATACATAGCAAAAAGTCATAAAAAACTGTTAATTATTACAGGTTTCAAAACCATTATTTCAATCCAAACTAATTATCACAAGATGGAAAAAAGGTTTATGCAGCGAACACGCCATCCTGACAAACCATGGCGTCCACCCACTAGTTAGAGCAACATTAAATATCACTTACCCGTACAACTTTGTTGTTCGAAAAAACAAGGAGCATTCAAATGAGCGTCATTACCCCTATCATCGAAAAAATAAACGGCTCTACAGTATCGCCAAGCGCTACAACTATCGTTAACCGCTCTTTCGAAGTCGAAGGCATTGGCTTTCCAAATGGGGAACTAGCGGTACGACTGGGCGCTGCCAGCAGCACGCCAGTGAAAACGATAAAAATCTCAGCGAATGGAACATTTTCAGATAGTGTAATGGCCTCAATCTCAGGCCCTGTTACTTTGACGCTCACTGAAACTGATGCGACCCCGAAACAAGTCTCGATAAATCTTGATATTCAGAAAAAAATCATTGAGAACTTAGTCAATGAAGAATTGAGATTCGCCCTTAATCAAGAATTTGTTACCAATAACAACTTTAAATTCATACACGAGGGCAACATTGAGCGATCTTTCAGCAAATCCATAGAAGCCATGACCACGACTAACCTTAGAAAACATGTAATTAGTGACATTCAGCGCGAAGCACTCTTCGGGCCTAAAGTCTATGTTTTTAGATCAGAGCAGGCCGTGGCCGCATCGGTAAAAATTTCTTTGCGAGGAACAGATGATGTCCCTCTCAATTTCAACAAAATGAGTTTTTCATATATCGCTGTTGGCCCTTTGTCATTCGAATGGTCGGATGGCAAAACCACTACCCCCATAAAAGCAGCAACAGAGGGTTTGGACCGGTTTACCTTCAGCACTTTAAACATGGAGCATATTGTTATAAGGAGCAAGCCAACGGCCTCATTCTATTTTGTAGCAGGAAACTTTGAAGCGGAGCCTGTATAACGTCCAAAATCAGCTAAATATAACAACCCGTCTCACGACGGGTTGTTATATTGCACAACTACAGGACACCGTAAATTTCATGCCCGCGAGCGAGGCTCCAACGAACATTACGCTTGGTCATCAAAAACCCGCATCGCCACGGGTTTATTCACGCCTGAGGCTCAATTCACCTTAGCGTTCAACTCACCTTTCAGGTAACGCTGGTACATCGCTTCCAGCGAGATCGGCTTGATCTTCGAGCCGTTGCCGGCAGTGCCGAAGGCTTCGTAGCGAGCGATACACACATCACGCATCGCGGTTACGGTGGCGCCGAAGAATTTACGTGGGTCGAATTCGCTCGGGTTGGTGGCCATCAGGCGACGCATTGCGCCGGTGGACGCCAGGCGCAGGTCGGTGTCGATGTTGACCTTGCGCACGCCGTGCTTGATGCCTTCAACGATTTCTTCAACCGGTACGCCGTAGGTTTCTTTGATGTCGCCGCCGTACTGGTTGATGATCGCCAGCCACTCTTGCGGGACCGAGGAAGAACCGTGCATCACCAAGTGGGTGTTAGGGATGCGCTTATGGATTTCCTTGATGCGGTCGATGGCCAGTACGTCGCCGGTAGGCGGCTTGGTGAACTTGTAGGCGCCGTGGCTGGTGCCGATGGCGATGGCCAGGGCATCGACCTGGGTCTTCTTGACGAAGTCAGCGGCTTCTTCCGGATCGGTCAGCATTTGGCTGTGATCAAGCACGCCTTCGGCGCCGATGCCGTCTTCTTCGCCGGCCATACCGGTCTCCAGAGAACCCAGGCAGCCCAGTTCGCCTTCAACCGAGACGCCGCAGGCGTGAGCCAGGGCTACGGTTTGCTGGGTTACGCGCACGTTGTATTCGTAGTCGGTTGGGGTCTTGCCGTCTTCGCCGAGGGAGCCGTCCATCATCACCGAGCTGAAGCCCAGTTGGATGGAGCGCTGGCACACGTCAGGGCTGGTGCCGTGGTCCTGGTGCATGCACACCGGGATGTGCGGAAACTCTTCGATTGCGGCGAGGATCAGGTGACGCAGGAATGGAGCACCGGCGTATTTGCGGGCACCGGCCGAAGCCTGGACGATCACTGGGGAGTCGGTCTTGTCAGCGGCTTCCATGATGGCGCGCATCTGCTCAAGGTTGTTGACGTTAAAGGCTGGGACGCCGTAGCCGAACTCGGCTGCGTGGTCCAGCATTTGACGCATGCTGATAAGTGCCATTGTGTTGTCTCTCCCGGTCGAGGGTCGTTAATCGTGCAAGCCTGCCGTAGCGGCGGCTGCTATTCAAGTTATTGCCGGTCAGGTTTTGCATGCCTGGCCTGCTGAATCGTTATTGCAGTGTCCGGCTCGCCATTTGGAACCGAATCAATGTGGGAGGGGGCTTGCTCCCGATAGCGATCTATCAGTCGCTGACTTCGGTGACTGACCCACCGCAATCGGGAGCAAGCCCCCTCCCACATTTGGATCTCAATACATTCGAGACCGTGTTCTGTTTACTGGGCCTTGCAGCCCCGCCCGATCAAATCGTCGGTGGCAACCCAGTAAACCAGGCCTTCCTCACCTTTGGTGTGAAACGCCAACTGGTCGTTGCTGTACAGCACGCCCGAAGCGGCAACGTCCTGTTTAAGGCGGTAAACCTGGTCGGAACCGCCGAGGCGTACATCCACCTCGCTACGGGCCTGGTTGGCAAATCGCCAGTTGACCTCGGCCTTGCTGTTGCAGGTCCAAGTGGTCCACTTATCGGCAGGCTCTGCCTTGTTGAACATGTTCATGCTGCTGCAACCGGCCAATAGGGCCAGGGCTGCCAGGGCGAAAACGCCTTTCATTGCCAATCCTCGCAGCGGCGCCAGAGGCCGCCGATGCTGTCGGTTAGTTGATCAGACCCGTCAAGGGCAACCCTGTTCCTGACCGTTGGGCGCGGAGTCGTATTTCTCCAGCCGTTCGTTGCCGATGCGCTTGTTGATCACCGGCATGGTCTCGGCTTGCCAGTCAGCCTGGTAGCAGCTCTTTTTCTGCACAGGCAACGGCTTTCCAGCCTCCTGCGCCGCGCTTGGCGTGCTGCCGCAGCCGGCCAGAAGGCCCGCTGCGATCAACAGTGCCAACGACTTGATCATGGGAATGCTCCTTTTCCTGATCACGGGCCTTAGCCTTTGGCTCGAGCTTCCAACACTTCAACGGCGGGCAGCACTTTGCCTTCGACGAATTCAAGGAACGCGCCGCCACCGGTAGAAATGTAGGAGATACGGTCAGCCACACCATATTTATCGATGGCCGCCAGGGTGTCGCCACCGCCGGCGATGGAGAACGCCGAGCTTTCAGCGATGGCATTGGCCAGCACTTTGGTGCCGTTGCCGAACTGGTCAAACTCGAACACGCCGACCGGGCCGTTCCACAGAATGGTCTGGGAAGCTTTCAGCAGTTCGGCGAAGTTGGCTGCGGTTTGCGGCCCGATGTCCAGGATCATGTCGTCGGCAGCCACGTCAGCGATGAGCTTGACGGTGGCGGCGGCGCTTTCAGCGAATTCCTTGGCAACCACCACGTCTACCGGCAACGGCACACTGACCTTGGCAGCGATGGCGCGAGCGGTATCCAGCAGGTCCGGTTCATACAGGGACTTGCCCACCGGGTGGCCGGCTGCGGCCAGGAAGGTGTTGGCGATGCCACCACCGACGATCAATTGGTTGCAGATCTGGCTGAGGCTGTTGAGCACGTCCAGCTTGGTGGACACCTTGGAGCCAGCCACGATGGCAGCCATCGGCTGAGCCGGTGCGCCGAGGGCCTTGCCCAGTGCATCCAGTTCAGCAGCCAGCAGCGGGCCAGCAGCCGCAACCTTGGCGAACTTGGCCACGCCGTGGGTGGAACCCTCAGCACGGTGAGCCGTACCGAACGCATCCATCACAAATACGTCGCACAGGGCTGCGTATTGCTGGGCCAGTTCGTCGCTGTTCTTTTTCTCGCCTTTGTTGAAGCGCACGTTTTCGAACAGCACGATGTCGCCGGCCTTGACGTCAACGCCACCCAAGTAGTCAGACACCAACGGCACTGTGCGGCCCAGGGCCTCACTCAGGTAATCGGCCACAGGCTTGAGGCTGTTTTCTTCCGAGAACTCACCTTCGGTCGGACGACCCAGGTGGGAGCAGACCATTACGGCCGCGCCTTTTTCCAGGGCCAGCTTGATGGTCGGCAGCGAAGCCCGGATTCGCGCATCGCTGGTGACAACACCGTCCTTGACTGGGACGTTGAGGTCTTCGCGAATCAGTACGCGCTTACCTTGCAGATCGAGGTCGGTCATCTTCAACACGGTCATGGGTCGCAGTTCCTGAATTGACTTATTTAAAGGGCAGGTTTTGATGAGGCAACGTGCAGATAGTGTTCTGCAACATCCAGCATGCGGTTGGCAAAACCCCATTCGTTATCGAACCAGGCCAGGATATTCACCAGCCTCGGGCCGGAAACGCGGGTCTGGCTGGCATCGACAATTGCCGAATGCGGGTCATGGTTGAAGTCACAACTGGCGTGGGGCAACTCGGTGTAGGCCAGTAAGCCTTTGAGCGGGCCGCTGGTGGCGGCATCGCGCAGAATCCGGTTGACCTCCACCGCATCGGTGTCGCTGACGGTTTGCATGGTGATGTCCAGACAAGACACGTTTACCGTCGGCACCCGTACGGCTTTGGCCTGAATTCGCCCGGCAAGTTCCGGCAGCAGGCGTTCGATGCCACGGGCCAGGCCGGTGGACACAGGAATTACCGACTGGAACGCCGAACGCGTACGGCGCAGGTCTTCGTGGTGATAGGCGTCGATCACTGGCTGGTCGTTCATCGCCGAGTGGATGGTGGTGATCGATACGTAATCGATGCCAATCGCCTGATCCAACAGGCGTAACAGCGGCACGCTGCAGTTGGTGGTGCAGGAGGCGTTGGACACCAGCAGCTCATGGCCGGTCAGGCAATCCTGGTTGATGCCGTAGACGATGGTGGCGTCGACATCCGCCTCGCTGGCCATTGGCTGGGAAAACAGCACACGCGGCGCGCCGGCGTCGAGAAAACGCTGGCCATCGGCGCGGGTGTTATAGGCACCGGAGCATTCCAACACCAGGTCGACGCCCAGCGCCGTCCAGTCGATGCCCTCGGGGGTGGCACTGCGCAGTACTTTTACGCAGTCGCCTTTGATATGCAGACAATCGCCCTCAACCCGCACTTCGCCGGGGAAGCGGCCGTGGGTGGAGTCAAAGCGTGTCAGGTATTCGATGCTGGCCATGTCGGCCAAATCGTTGATCGCGACAATTTCAAACCCGGCTGCCGCCCCTCGCTCGAACAGAGCACGCAAGACGCAACGACCAATGCGGCCGTAGCCGTTGAGTGCAACTTTGTAGGGACGCGGTTGGGGCATGGGGTTCTCGATCAAGGTTAGTTCGGTGCTGAATGCACTATCGCCATCGCGGGCAAGCCCGCTCCCACATTAGACCGCGATCCAAATGTGGGAGCGGGCTTGCCCGCGATAGCGCCAGTTCAGACAACGCAGACTGACTTAGTCTTCCAGCAGCTCTTCAGCCTGACCCAGGATGTTTTCCAGGGTGAAACCGAACTCTTCGAACAAGGCTGGAGCCGGCGCCGACTCACCGTAGGTGGTCATGCCGATCACGCGACCTTCCAGGCCCACGTACTTGTACCAGTAGTCGGCGTGAGCCGCTTCGATGGCGATAC
Source organism: Pseudomonas sp. W22_MBD1_FP4 (assembly GCF_052113765.1). NCBI lineage: Bacteria > Pseudomonadati > Pseudomonadota > Gammaproteobacteria > Pseudomonadales > Pseudomonadaceae > Pseudomonas > Pseudomonas sp. W22_MBD1_FP4. The sequence continues at coordinate 10,418 of NZ_JBGQOI010000022.1, forward strand.
GCGCGCTGACCTGCAACGGCAGGACCGATTGCTTGTAGCCGGCATCCTGGGCTTCGAACACGCTGGTGCACGGCATGGACACAACGCGCACGTTACGGCCTTGGGCAGTCAGCTTGTCGTAGGCCTGAACGGTCAGGCCCACTTCGGAACCGGTGGAGATCAGGATCAGCTCCGGCTCACCCACGCAGTCTTTGAGCACGTAGCCGCCACGGCTGATGTCGGCGATCTGTGCGTCGGTACGCACTTGGTGCTGCAGGTTCTGACGGGAGAAGATCAGCGCCGAAGGGCCGTCTTTACGCTCGATGGCGTGCTTCCATGCCACGGCGGATTCCACCGCGTCGGCTGGGCGCCAGCAATCCAGGTTCGGCGTGGTGCGCAGGCTGGTCAGTTGCTCGACCGGCTGGTGCGTCGGGCCGTCTTCGCCCAGACCGATGGAGTCGTGGGTGTAGACATGGATCACACGCTTCTTCATCAGCGCAGCCATACGTACCGCGTTGCGCGCATATTCCATGAACATCAGGAAGGTTGCGCCGTAAGGCACCAGGCCGCCGTGCAGGGACACGCCGTTCATGATGGCGCTCATGCCGAACTCGCGCACGCCGTAGTACATGTAGTTGCCGCTGGCGTCTTCGGCCGAGACACCTTTGCAACCTTTCCACAGGGTCAGGTTGGAACCGGCCAGGTCAGCCGAACCGCCGAGGAACTCAGGCAGCAGTGGGCCAAAGGCGTTCAGGGTGTTCTGGCTGGCTTTACGGCTGGCGATGGTCTCGCCCTTGGCCGCGACTTCGGCGATGTAGGCCGAGGCTTTTTCCGAGAAGTCGGCAGGCAGGTCGCCAGCGAGGCGGCGAACCAGCTCATTGGCCAGCTCTGGGAATTCGGCGGAGTAGGCAGCAAAACGCTGGTCCCACTCGGCTTCGGCCGCCAGGCCTTTTTCCTTGGCGTTCCATTCGGCGTAGATGTCGGCCGGAATTTCGAACGGGCCGTGGTTCCACTTCAGCGCTTCACGGGTCAAGGCGATTTCCGCGTCACCCAGTGGGGCGCCGTGGCAGTCTTCTTTACCTTGCTTGTTCGGCGAACCGAAGCCGATGGTGGTCTTGCAGCAGATCAGGGTCGGCTGCGCGCTCTTGCGAGCGGTGTCGATGGCAGTCTTGATCTCTTCCGGATCGTGGCCGTCGACATTGCGGATCACCTGCCAGTTGTAGGCTTCGAAACGCTTAGGGGTGTCGTCGGTGAACCAGCCTTCGACTTCGCCGTCGATGGAGATGCCGTTGTCATCGTAGAAGGCGATCAGCTTGCCCAGGCCCAGCGTGCCGGCCAGCGAAGCGACTTCGTGGGAAATGCCTTCCATCATGCAGCCATCACCCAGGAACACGTAGGTGTGGTGATCGACGATGTCGTGGCCAGGACGGTTGAATTGCGCGCCCAGGACTTTTTCAGCCAGTGCGAAACCTACAGCGTTGGCCAGGCCTTGGCCCAGGGGACCGGTGGTGGTCTCGACGCCTGGGGTGTAGCCGAACTCAGGGTGACCCGGAGTGCGGCTATGCAGCTGGCGGAAGCTCTTGAGGTCATCGATGGTGACGTCGTAGCCGGTCAGGTGCAGCAGCGAGTAGATCAGCATCGAGCCGTGGCCGTTGGACAGCACGAAGCGGTCACGGTCGGCGAAGGACGGGTTGCTCGGGTTGTGTTTCAGGTAATCACGCCAAAGTACCTCGGCGATATCCGCCATGCCCATCGGGGCACCGGGATGGCCGCTGTTGGCTTTTTGCACGGCATCCATGCTGAGGGCACGAATGGCGTTGGCACGCTCACGACGGCTGGGCATCGCTGTTCTCCTAAGGATTTTGAAGAGTGAATGATTAAAAGAAACGGAAAAAAGGACCGGCATTTTCCCTCAGCCACCGCCTGCGGGCAATGACAGATAGTCACTTGTGGCTGTTTTTCCTGTGCTTTGCGCGGCAATCGCCTGCATTGACCGCCTACTTGTTCGTCTAAAAGTTATAGCGGCTGCTTATAACCGCCACTTATCGATCAATATCAAAACTTTTTGATATTGACCTTGCGAGGATATCCACCCGTCACTAGACTGCTGCCCTTATGAATCTACCCGTGCCCTCACTGCGTCCCGACGACGGCGATGAACTGGCAGCCTTGTGCAAGGCCGCTGGCGACCCGTTGCGTCTGAACGTCTTGCGCGCACTGGCAAACGATTCCTTCGGCGTACTGGAACTGGCGCAGATCTTCGCCATCGGCCAGTCCGGCATGAGCCACCATTTGAAGGTGCTGTCCCAGGCCGACCTAGTGGCCACACGCCGCGAAGGCAATGCAATTTTTTACCGCCGCGCCCTGCCCCACACCGACCTGCTCGGCGGCAAGCTGCACGCCTCCCTGCTCGAAGAAGTCGACAACCTGAGCCTGCCAACCGACGTACAGTCGCGTATCGGCCAGGTTCACGGGCAACGCGCAGCGGCGAGTCAGGATTTTTTCGCACGGGTGGCTGAGAAGTTTCGCGCGCAGCAAGACTTGATCGCCGGCCTGCCGCAGTACCGCGACAGCGTGCTGGCGCTATTGGACAAGCTGAGCTTCAGTGATGAGGCGACCGCGTTGGAAGTCGGGCCTGGGGACGGCGGTTTTCTGCCGGAGTTGGCGCGCCGCTTTCATCAGGTAACCGCGCTGGACAACAGCCCGGCGATGCTCGAACTGGCGCGCCAGTTGTGCGAGCGTGAATCGCTGCGCAATGTGACCCTGCAACTGGCTGACGCTTTGAGCGGCACACAGATCAAAGCCGACTGCGTGGTGCTGAACATGGTCTTGCACCATTTCGCCGCCCCCGCCGACGCGTTAAAGCAAATGGCCGGGTTGCTGCACCCCGGCGGTAGCCTGTTGGTTACGGATTTATGCAGCCACAACCAGAATTGGGCCAGGGAGGCCTGCGGTGATCTCTGGTTGGGTTTTGAACAGGACGATCTGGCCCGTTGGGCCACCGCTGCGGGGCTCGTTCCCGGGGAAAGCCTCTATGTAGGCTTACGTAATGGTTTCCAGATCCAGGTTCGCCATTTTCAGCGACCGGCTGGCGACACTCACCATCGGTAATATCAGGAAAACATCGAGATGAGCGAATACTCCCTTTTCACCTCCGAGTCCGTGTCTGAAGGGCATCCGGACAAAATCGCCGACCAGATTTCTGATGCGGTGCTGGACGCCATCATTGCTGAAGACAAGTTCGCCCGTGTGGCGTGCGAGACTCTGGTGAAAACCGGTGTAGCGATCATCGCTGGCGAAGTGACCACCACCGCCTGGGTTGACCTGGAGCAGATCGTCCGTGACGTGATCACCGACATCGGCTACACCAGCTCAGACGTCGGCTTCGACGGCGCGACCTGCGGCGTGATGAACATCATCGGCAAGCAGTCCCCAGACATCAACCAGGGTGTCGACCGTGCCAAGCCGGAAGACCAGGGTGCCGGCGACCAAGGCCTGATGTTCGGCTATGCCAGCAACGAAACCGACGTGCTGATGCCTGCACCGATCACTTTCTCGCACCAGTTGGTACAGCGCCAGGCAGAAGCCCGCAAATCCGGCCTGCTGCCATGGCTGCGCCCGGACGCCAAGTCCCAGGTGACCTGCCGCTATGAAGGCGGCAAAGTCGTCGGTATCGACGCTGTCGTATTGTCGACCCAGCACAACCCGGACGTGTCCTACGCCGACCTGCGTGAAGGCGTGATGGAGCTGATCGTCAAGCACGTACTGCCGGCCGAGTTGCTGAGCAAAGACACCCAGTTCCACATCAACCCGACAGGCCAGTTCATCATCGGTGGCCCGGTGGGCGACTGTGGCCTGACCGGTCGCAAGATCATCGTCGACAGCTACGGCGGCATGGCTCGTCACGGCGGCGGCGCGTTCTCCGGTAAAGATCCGTCCAAGGTTGACCGTTCGGCCGCTTACGCAGGTCGTTATGTGGCCAAGAACATCGTTGCTGCCGGCTTGGCCGAACGTTGCGAGATCCAGGTGTCCTACGCCATTGGTGTGGCCCAGCCTACGTCGATCTCGCTGAATACCTTCGGTACCGGCAAGATCAGCGACGACAAGATCGTTAAGCTGGTGCGTGAGATCTTCGACCTGCGCCCTTACGCGATCACCACCATGCTCGACCTGCTGCACCCGATGTACCAGGAAACCGCAGCCTACGGCCACTTCGGCCGCACCCCGGAGCAGAAGACCGTCGGCGACGACACCTTCACCACCTTCACGTGGGAAAAAACCGACCGCGCCAACGACCTGCGCACCGCCGCCGGCCTGTAAGCACGCGTTGCACCCAAAAGCCCTGCCGGGTTCGCCCGGCAGGGTTTTTTATTGCCTGCGCGATCACCTTCACATTTTTTGGATCCAAACCTTGCAGGCCCAATGATGGCCCTCTAGAATCCGCGCCCTCTCGGGCCCTCTACCTTATTTGGATATTGCCCTGCGCCAGCCCGGGATAGACACGCGCGCAGGCAATCGAACATTGAGGTTTTTCATGCGCATCTCCACGCTCGCCCCTGCTGCCCTTCTGCTCAGCCTGTTCGCCTTGCCGGCCCACGCCGCCGACCTGAGCGCACTGAGTGGCGCCCTGAGCTCCCAGTTGGGTGGCGGTAACTCCGGCGACTGCCAGAAGCAAGCCGCAGACCTGCAAACCAAGATCGATGCGGCCGAAGCCAGCAAAGACACCTTCAAAGTGAAGGCCTTCAAAGCGGCGCAAGACCAGATCAACAAAGGTTGTGACAAACTGTCTGAAGCCCAGGCCAAAGCCGATGCCAAGCAGCAAACCCAGGAAGCCAAGGCTGACAAGCCGGATGCCGTGAAAGCCTTGGGCGGTTTGTTCAAGTAAGCAGAAACACCCGGTAAAAAGCCCCGCACTGTCGGGGCTTTTTTGTGGCCGGGAGGTTCATTTAGGCTGGGCACCCTTTCCGAGCAAGGATGCTCATGATGCGTTTACTGATTGCTCTGTCACTCAGCGCGTTGCCCTTTTTTGCATGGGCCGAAGCCTGTACCGATGAGGCCAGAACCCAGGTCGACACCCTGGCCGAACAGGTCCGTCTGTGGGACGACAGCTACCACCGCCTCGGCCAATCACCCGTCCACGATGAACTCTACGACCAAGCCCGCCAGCGCCTGGCCCATTGGCGCCAGTGCTTCCCTCAAACCCTCGCAAAACCTGACAACCCGCTGGCCGGCGCTCGGGGCACCTTCCGGCATCCCGTTGCTCATACCGGCCTGGAAAAACTGCTGGATGAACAGGCCGTCGGTGCCTGGCTCGATAGCCGACAAGACGTGTGGATTCAACCCAAGGTCGACGGGGTTGCAGTGACGCTGGTGTATCGTCAGGGCCGGCTGGAGCAAGTGATCAGCCGCGGCGATGGCGCACTTGGTCAGGACTGGTCCGCTTCCGCCCGCAGGATCCCCGGCATTGTCCAGCAACTGCCGGAGCCTATCGACGTGGTACTGCAAGGCGAGCTCTATTGGCGCTTGGACGACCACGTGCAATCGACCACTGGTGGGCTCAATGCCCGCAGCAAGGTGGCTGGCCTGATGAACCGTCGACAGCTGAGTGACGCCGACGCCGCTGGTATAGGCCTGTTTGTCTGGGCCTGGCCGGACGGCCCAAGCGTATTTACCGAGCGCCTGGCCACCCTGGCACGATGGGGTTTCACCGACAGCCTGCGTTACAGCCAGCCCATCCGAACTCTCACCGAAGCCGCGCACTGGCGCATGTATTGGTACAACCACTCACTGCCCTTCGCCAGTGATGGAGTGGTGCTGCACCAAACATCACGAGCGCCCGGCAAACGCTGGCAAGTCAGCGCCCCCTACTGGGCGGTCGCCTGGAAGTACCCGACTTCCAAGGCGTTGGCTCTGGTACGCAAGGTGCAGTTCAAGATCGGCCGCACGGGGCGCATCACCCCCATTCTGGAGTTGGAGCCGGTGCGGCTGGACGATCGGCAGATCCGCCGGGTCAGCGTCGGCTCCTTGAAACACTGGCAAGCGCTGGATATTCGCCCTGGCGACCAAGTATCCATCAGCCTGGCGGGCCAGGTGATCCCTCGGTTGGACCACGTGATCCTGCGCAATCCCACGCGGATCGACCTGCCAGTGCCCGACCCGCGAGACTTTCACGCCCTGAGTTGCTGGCAACTGGACCCAGGCTGCGAAGAACAGTTGCTCGCACGCCTGACCTGGCTGAGCAGCAACCAGGGCCTGGCGTTACCGCACATGGGGCGCGAGACGTGGAACGTATTGATCCAGGCCGGTCTAATCGCAGGCTTTCTCGATTGGTTAACCCTGGATGCGGCAGAGCTTGCTAACATTGATGGCTTGGGTGAGCGCAGCCGCACCCGACTGCTCGACAGCCTTCACAGCGCTCGGCAACGACCCTTTGCACAATGGCTAAAAGCCTTGGGTGTGCCGCCTGCGGCCCGCAGCAACCTGGAAGGAAACTGGCAGACACTGGTTGCCAGAGACACCCAGGCCTGGTTGGAGATCGATGGCATAGGTCCGGCTCGTGCAGCGCAACTGAGCGCTTTTTTTCGCGACCCGCAGGTACAGTCCTTAGCTGAAACATTACGTGTGGCCGGAATAGACGGGTTTTGAACGCGCCCCCAGCCACCTTTAAACCACCGCAGAATTCACCCTGCCCTTTGCGAATCTGGAGCCCCACATGAAATTCCTCGCCCCTTTTGCCCTGCTGACCGTCGCAAGCTTCATGGCCACGCCGCTGCTGGCCGCCGAAGAAGCCACCCAACTCACCGGCTGCGCCGCTAAGCGCCAAGCCATCAGTACCCAGATCGAACAAGCCAAGGCCCATGGCAACAGCGACCAACAAGCCGGCCTGGAAAAAGCCCTGAGCGAAGTCACCGCCAATTGCACCGACGCCTCGCTGAGGAAGGAGCGGGAAAACAAGGTGCTTGACGCCAAGCACGACGTCAGCCGCCGTCAGGCGGACCTCGACAAGGCAATGAAAAAGGGCGACGCGGAGAAGATCAACAAGCGTAAGGACAAACTTGCCGAGTCCCGCAAGGAACTGCAGGACGCCGTGGAAGAACTTGACCAGTAAAACCGGTCAGTGGTCCCGAAACTGTTTATGGCAGGCACTGCAGGCATCTTCGACTTTCTGTACGGCAGGGGAAAGGTTACTGGCCTTGTAGGGCTGCACTTGGCTGGCGATCACCAATTCACCGGTGGCCGCCTCCAGGTCGCGGGCCAACTGCTGGAATTGCGCTTGTTTTTGCCACACGTCATCCTTGGCGCTGGTGTGATCTTCCTCGCGCACGCTCGGAAAGTGTTTCCAAGGTTCATGGGACAACGCATCGAGCTTGACCGCGCCCTCAGCGAATTTCGCGCCGTCGAACGCAATGCGTCCGCGCAACATGCCGCCCAGGTCTTCGCCGGTCTTGAGCATCTGCTTGAAGATCGCCTTGCGCTGGCCCAAGGGCGAATTCGGATCAACACCGCCGCAGGCAGACACTGCCAGGCAGGCCAACAATACAACCGTCAATTTTTTAAAAGTCATGGTGGCTCAGGGTCACGGGAAACGGCGGCCAGTATCCTCGCCCCACCCGCAAAGACCAATAGCCCTATTAATAATAAGGGTTGCCCAACGGCGCTACGGCGCGGGCAACCGTTTCAGGAATTACATGTATGAGTCTCACATTGAAACCCTGGAGCCGCCGCCTGGCATGGGCTCTGCCGATGATTGCGCTGCTGGCCGGCTGCGACGCGGGCAAGGACACCGGCAAAGACACGGCCAAAGATGAAGTTGCCAAACCCCACGCCGTCGCCACCTATGTAAACGCACCTTGGGAAGCACTGCCGGCGGTGTCCGACAGCGACCTGCTGGCCGGCTTTGAGTCCTGGCGCAGTGCTTGCCAGCGCCTGAAGACCGACCCTGTATGGGGCGCGACCTGCGCGGCAGCGGCCAGTGTGCCGGGCAATGCTGTGGCGGTGCGAGGTTTTCTCAAGGAGCGTCTGGATGTGTTCGGCTTGCGCTCGTCCGACAACACCCCTAACGGTTTGATCACCGGCTACTACGAACCGGTCTACCCCGGCAGCCTGACCAAGACTGCCACCGCCCACGTGCCGGTGTATGGCGTGCCGGATGACCTGATCATCGTCAACCTGGAAAGCATTTATCCTGAACTGAAAGGCAAGCGCCTGCGCGGTCGTCTTGAAGGTCGCGTGCTCAAGCCTTATGACGATGCCAGCGCCATCAACGGCCAAGGCTCCACAGCTAAGCCGATCGCCTGGCTGACCAACCCGATGGACCTGCAATTTCTGCAAATCCAGGGTTCAGGCCGCATTCAATTGAAAGACGGGCGCCAACTGCGCGTCGGTTACGGCGACCAGAACGGCTATCCCTACCGCCCTATCGGCCGCTGGCTGGTGGAGCAAGGCGAGTTGAAAAAAGAAGACGTGACCATGGGCGCCATCAGCGCCTGGGCGAAGGCGCACCCGGAGCGAATCCCGGAACTGCTGGCGAGCAACCCCAGCTACGTATTCTTCAGTGCTCGCCCCGACAGCAACGAAGGCCCACGTGGCTCGCTGAACGTGCCGTTGACCGCTGGCTACAGCGTGGCGGTGGATCGCAAAGTCATCCCGCTGGGCAGCCTGCTGTGGCTGTCGACGACAAAGCCCGATGGTTCGCCGATCGTTCGACCGGTCGCGGCCCAGGACACCGGCGGTGCAATTACCGGTGAGGTGCGTGCGGATTTGTTCTGGGGCACCGGCGATGCGGCAGGTGAGCTGGCGGGAAACATGAAGCAGCAAGGGCAAATCTGGATGCTATGGCCCAAGGGCGCAGCGTTGCCGCAGGTGCCGGAGATACTCTAGATCAACTGTGGGGGCGGTTGGACTTGCCGCCCCTCACAAGTGGATCTGCGTCACGGCTCAGATCGAGACAAAGAAGAAACTCGCAATCAACGCCATGCCCACGAACCACACTAGTGAACGCAGGATCGCCCAATCGGCCACGTAGCAAATGATGTACAAGAGGCGGCTGGTGATAAACAGCACGGCCAGTACATTGATGGTCACCAGTTCGGCCGTACCCGCCAGGTGCGCGATAATCACCGCCGCCGCAAATGCCGGGGTGACTTCAAAGCTGTTGAGCTGGGCGTTGTGGGCGCGCCGAGCGAACCCATCGAGAGTCTCCAGAAAAGCGCGAGGGTCATGGTTCTGCCGAGGCCCGAACTTGCCCTGACTGAACTTGGCCAACCCTGTGCACAGGTAAGGCAAGAAAATTGCGATCAACACACACCAGAAAGCTACCGTCATCACTGATTCCCTTTTAGTTTTCTATTTTTAATTTGAAACAGAAATTAGAGTTTTAGCACCAATTCTGGCAAGCCGCACCCACCGCTATGAGCCGCCACACGCCAAAAGGTTCTACCGGTGTTTTGCGCCCTGCCTGCAACCTCAGGCCGCTGCGGCGGTCCATCCACCCACTCATGACTGATCTTTCCCACTCCAAGGACCCCGGATGCTTGAACTTGTCGCCGCCTTCATTTGCCTCACCACCCTGCTCACCTATGTGAACTTCCGTTTTATCGGACTGCCGCCCACCATCGGGGTGATGGTCACAGCCCTGCTATTTTCCCTGATCCTGCAAGGCTTGAGCGTGCTCGGCTACCCAGGCCTTGAGGAGCGTATCCAGCAACTGATCGGCCAGATCGACTTCGGCGACTTGCTGATGAACTGGATGCTGTCATTCCTGCTGTTCGCCGGCGCTTTGCACGTCAACCTCAACGATCTGCGCAGCTACCGCTGGCCCATCGGCCTGCTGGCAACCTTCGGCGTGTTGATCGCCACCGTAGTGATCGGCAGTCTGGCGTACTACATTTTTGCCCTGTTCGGCTGGCACGTGAGCTTCCTCTACTGCTTGCTGTTCGGCGCACTCATCTCGCCCACGGACCCGATTGCGGTACTCGGTGTATTGCGAACCGCCAATGCGTCGAAACCGCTGAAAACCACCATCGTCGGCGAGTCGCTGTTCAACGACGGTACAGCGGTGGTGGTATTTACCGTGCTGCTGGGCATCGCACAATTGGGCGAGACGCCTACCGTGGGCGCCACAGCCATGTTGTTTGTCCATGAAGCCGTTGGCGGCGTGGCGTTCGGGGGGCTGATCGGCTATCTGGTCTACCTGATGATCAAGAGCATCGAACAGCACCAGATCGAAGTCATGCTGACCCTCGCCCTGGTGATCGGCGGCTCAGCGATGGCCACCGAGCTGCACGTCTCCGCCCCGATTGCGATGGTGGTGGCCGGGCTGATCATCGGTAACCTCGGGCGCAAGCTGGCGATGAACGACATGACCCGTCGCTACCTGGACGGTTTCTGGGAATTGCTCGACGACATGCTCAACGCTCTGCTGTTTGCGCTGATCGGCATGGAATTGCTGCTGTTGCCGTTCAATTGGCTGCACGTATTCGCGGCCAGTTTGCTGGCAGTGGCGATCCTGCTCTCACGCCTGCTAACTGTGGCCCCGGCGATCCTGCTGCTGCGCCGCTGGCGTACCGTGCCGCGCGGCACCATCCGTATCCTCACCTGGGGCGGCTTGCGCGGCGGGGTTTCGGTGGCACTGGCGCTGGCCCTGCCACTGGGGCCGGAGCGCGATCTGCTGCTGAGCATCACCTACATCGTGGTGCTGTCGTCGATCCTGCTGCAGGGTTTGAGCATCGGCAAACTGGTCAAACGCGTGACCCGGGACGACCCCCAGGCCACGCCTGACGCTCACTGATCCTTGTCGATAGGTTGCGGATGCCTTGGGTCCGCAGCCTTCTTACCCGGCAAGCTGCCTTCACTGCGAATCTGCGCATGGCTGATCAAGGCAAAGATAAAGCTGCCACCGATGATATTGCCGGCCAGAGTCGGGCCGGCAAACACCAGCCAGAAATCCTTCCACGGCAACTCGCCGGCGAATACCAGATAAGACACTTCCGCAGACCCCACCACGATATGGGTGAAATCCCCCAGCGCCATCAGGTAGGTGATCAGGATAATGATCCACATCTTGGCGCTTTCCATCGACGGGATCATCCACACCATGGTGGCGATCATCCAGCCGGAGACGATGCCTTTGGCAAACATCTGGCCGGTGTCGTTCTCCATGATCTTGCGCCCGATTTCCAGGAAGGCCTGGTCGGTCTTTGTGTCGAAGATCGGCAAGTGCAGCATCACATACGCCACCAACAGGGTGCCGCAAAGATTACCCACCAGCACCACCGACCACAGCCGTAACAGGCGCCCGGCATTGCCAAAGGTCGGCTTGCTCATCACCGGCAGCACCGCGGTCAGGGTGTTTTCGGTGAACAGTTGCTGCCGCGCAAGGATTACCGCGAGGAATCCCGCGCAGTAGCCGAAGCTGGCAATCACCTTGAAGGCTTCACCCTCGGGAAGACGTGAATTGAGCAATCCCATGGCCATCAGCGACAGGCCCATGGTCAGTCCGGCCGCCAGTGCCGACCACCACAAAGCGGCAACACTGCGCTCCAGCTCCTGATCTCCCTGGGTGCGGATAATTTCATGCAGGACCGCAGCGCGGGGCGGCTGGTTGTCGTCGACGTCCTGTTGCTCTTCCTGGGATAAGTTGGGGGTCTTGCCGTCTTGTTGCGTGGCCATGGCGATACCTGAACGGGGGGGCGGTGTTCAGGTACGACCTATGGCCGATCAATAGCGTTCACTGGTCCGACGCAGGATTATTCGCTGACGCCGTCGTCCTGGAACTGGTCTTTGACGTACTTGATCTCGGTACGCCCGTGAGGCGCCGGCAATCCGTCTTCGCCGAGGTTGACGAAGACCATTTTCTCAACCGTGAGGATGCTCTTGCGGGTGATCTTGTTGCGCACTTCACAGGTCAAGGTGATGGAGGTGCGGCCGAACTCGGTGGCGGTGATGCCCAGTTCGATGATGTCACCCTGGCGCGAGGCACTGACGAAGTTGATTTCGGAGATGTACTTGGTCACCACCCGTTGGTTGCCCAGTTGGACAATGGCGTAGATGGCTGCTTCTTCGTCGATCCAGCGCAGCAGGCTGCCACCGAACAGGGTGCCGTTGGGGTTGAGGTCTTCAGGTTTTACCCATTTGCGGGTGTGGAAGTTCATGGTCACTCCAAAGCGTCTTGCCGAATGATGGGCGACATCATGGCAGAGCCCAGGCCCAAGCTCTATGAGCCATTGCCTATCAAGCCCATGAACGATCTTCATGCCGCCGACAGAAAGGCTTGGGAAGTCTGGCGCACACGGCTATAATCGCCCCCGTTTCAAAACGGTCATCTTCGATTGATACCGTTCTCCCGCCACCTGTCCGAGGGGCGCTGCAGCAGGCTAGGCCTGTCAGGCTCGGATGGGGCGTTGTCCGGCCTGATTCCCCTGGCCTGATACTAAACGCACAACGGCGCCCATTCGCACACTACGAATGGAGGCTCTTCATGAGCGCTGTCAACACGCCTGCAGATTTCACCGACTACAAAGTCGCCGACATGTCCCTCGCTGCCTGGGGCCGTCGCGAAACCTTTATCGCCGAATCCGAAATGCCAGCCCTGATGGGTCTGCGCCGCAAGTACGCCGCTGAGCAACCACTCAAAGGCGCGAAGATCCTCGGCTGCATCCACATGACCATCCAGACTGCCGTGCTGATCGAAACCCTGGTTGCCCTGGGTGCCGAAGTACGCTGGTCGTCCTGCAATATCTTCTCGACTCAAGACCAGGCCGCCGCAGCTATCGCCGCTGCCGGTATCGCGGTTTATGCCTGGAAAGGCGAGACCGAAGAAGAGTACGAGTGGTGCCTGGAGCAAACCATCCTCAAAGATGGCGCGCCTTGGGACGCCAACATGATCCTCGACGACGGCGGCGACCTGACCGAGCTGCTGCACAAGAAATACCCGGCGATCCTGGACCGTGTCCACGGCGTCACCGAAGAAACCACCACCGGCGTACACCGCCTGCTGGACATGCTGGCCAAGGGCGAGCTGAAGATCCCGGCCATCAACGTCAACGACTCGGTGACCAAGAGCAAGAACGACAACAAGTACGGCTGCCGTCACAGCCTGAACGACGCCATCAAGCGCGGCACCGACCACCTGCTGTCGGGCAAGCAAGCGCTGGTGATCGGCTACGGTGACGTGGGTAAGGGTTCTTCCCAGTCCCTGCGCCAGGAAGGCATGATCGTTAAGGTCTCCGAAGTCGACCCGATCTGCGCCATGCAAGCCTGCATGGACGGTTTCGAAGTGGTTTCGCCGTTCATCGACGGCGTCAATGACGGCACCGAAGCGAGCATCGACAAAGCCCTGCTGGGCAAGATCGACCTGATCGTGACCACCACCGGTAACGTGAATGTTTGCGACGCGAACATGCTCAAAGCCCTGAAGAAGCGCGCCGTTGTCTGCAACATCGGTCACTTCGACAACGAGATCGACACCGCTTTCATGCGCAAGAACTGGGCATGGGAAGAAGTGAAGCCGCAGGTACACAAGGTTCACCGTACCGGCGCTGGCGATTTCGACCCGCAGAACGATGACTACCTGATCCTGCTGGCCGAAGGCCGTCTGGTTAACCTGGGCAACGCAACCGGCCACCCGAGCCGCATCATGGATGGTTCATTCGCCAACCAGGTACTGGCCCAGATCTTCCTGTTCGGCCAGAAGTACGCCGACCTGTCGCCAGCCCAGAAAGCCGAGCGCCTGACCGTGGAAGTACTGCCGAAGAAACTCGACGAAGAAGTGGCCCTGGAAATGGTCCGCGGCTTCGGCGGCGTAGTGACTCAACTGACCAAGACCCAGGCCGACTACATCGGCGTGACCGTCGAAGGCCCGTTCAAGCCGCACGCTTACCGCTACTGATTTGCCTGTGCCCGCTCTCTATCTTAAGGGGAGCGGGCTTTATGTGGGAGCGGGCTTGCTCGCGAATGCGGTGTTTCAGTCAACTTATTCTTCACTGACATACCGCATTCGCGAGCAAGCCCGCTCCCACATTGGCGGTGTACACACTCCGGCTTCTGAGTTTCAAAGGGTATGACCATGTCCCAAGACCGTCGCTACAGCTTCGAGTTCTTTCCCACCAAGACCGATGCTGGGCATGAAAAACTGATGGCGACTGCCAAACAGTTGGCAAGCTACAACCCCGACTTCTTCTCCTGCACCTACGGCGCTGGCGGCTCGACCCGTGATCGCACGATCAACACCGTGTTGCAGCTGGAAAGCGAAGTCAAAGTTCCCGCCGCGCCGCACTTGTCGTGCGTGGGCGACAGCAAGGACGACCTGCGCGGCCTGCTGACCCAATACAAACAAGCCGGCATTCAGCGCATCGTCGCCCTGCGCGGCGACTTGCCCTCCGGCATGGGCATGGCCAGCGGTGAGCTGCGCTACGCCAATGACCTGGTGAGCTTCATCCGTGAAGAAAGCGGCGATCACTTCCATATCGAAGTGGCGGCTTATCCGGAGATGCATCCTCAGGCGCGCAATTTCGAAGACGATCTGCAGAATTTCGTGCGCAAGGCCAACGCTGGCGCCGACAGCGCGATCACTCAGTACTTCTTCAACGCCGACAGCTACTTCTATTTCGTCGAGCGCGTACGGGCCATGGGTGTGAACATCCCGATCGTGCCGGGCATCATGCCGATCACCAACTACAGCAAGCTGGCACGTTTCTCGGACGCCTGCGGTGCCGAAATCCCACGCTGGGTGCGCAAGCAATTGGAAGCCTATGGCGACGACGTCAAGAGCATCCAGGCGTTCGGCGAACAGGTCATCAGCGAAATGTGTGAACGTTTGTTACAAGGTGGCGCGCCAGGGTTGCACTTCTATACCCTGAACCAGGCTGAGCCGAGCCTCGCTATCTGGAACAACCTTAAACTGCCACGCTAAGCCGGTTTAATAGCAGTTCCCGGCCCTCGTTATCACGGGGGCTTTTTTCGTCTACATGTCCCCGGAAAGGAAGCCAGCAGTAAATGAATACAGCGTCCCCGACTCCTCGCCCCCAGCTGATTTACCTGGTATTCGGCGCCGAGACCTACCATCAGGAAGCCGTATTCAGCATCGCCAGTGCCGTTGCCCAACTGGGCGGGCCTCAGGATATGCCGTTAGACATCCAAGTGTTCAGCGACAACCCGGCCCCGTACCGTGGCTTGCCAGTACAGGTCCACACATTGGACAGCGCCACGCGACAACGCTGGAGCGAACCCCACGGCTACCATTTCCGTACCAAACATGTGCTGTTGCGTCAGGTGCTGGAAACGGCGGAACTGGCGCTGCTGATCGACACCGATACATTTTTCCACGACTCGCCCATGGCATTGTTCGAGCGCGTAACACCGGGCACCGTGCTGTGCAACGCCTTCCAGGCCAAGTATGGCGACAACCGCGAAAGCGTACTGTATGAAGCCCTGGCCAAATACCTGACCGACAAAGGCCTCGCCGACGATGATATGTGGCTGCTCAACTCAGGCGTGATGGGCTTGACCCGGCAAGACGCGCACATTCTGGACCGTTCGATCGAGTTGATGGATGAGCTGTTCCCCATGGCCCACGGCGCCTACACCCTCGAAGAGTTCTGCCTGTCAGTAGCCGCGTACCGCACGCTCAACGTGCGCCAGTGCCCGGACCTGATCCATCACTATTGGAGCCGCAAGCAGTTGTTCCGGGCCAAGGTCAAGGCGTGGGTAACCAAGCATGCCGCCGACCCTCTCTGCACCCAGGCCCTGGCCGATACACGCAAGGTCTCCGCACACCTGCCCCGCCCACCACGCTTGCAGCGCCTGATGTACAAACTGATCACCCTGGCGCTGCCCAAGCGCAAGCAGCAGTTCATCCGTGAGATTCTCTACGGCTGCTACGAGCACGAAAATGAATTCGACAAGGCC
This sequence comes from Pseudomonas sp. W22_MBD1_FP4, assembly GCF_052113765.1. Taxonomy (NCBI): domain Bacteria; kingdom Pseudomonadati; phylum Pseudomonadota; class Gammaproteobacteria; order Pseudomonadales; family Pseudomonadaceae; genus Pseudomonas; species Pseudomonas sp. W22_MBD1_FP4. The sequence continues at coordinate 26,303 of NZ_JBGQOI010000022.1, forward strand.
TGCGGCCCAGTTTGGTGGGAAAAAGCCCTTCAAAACCAGGAAGAACGCCAGAAATGCCCGGTGGACGCACACCAACTCGAACACTGGTTCGCCAACCCCGTGGTGCGCCTGATTCTGGGGGAGCGACGCGCAGCCATCTATGAACACTTGATGACCTCGCCCACAAAATAGAGCGGCCCGCAGAAGCTTAAGCCAGAGCTTCTCTTTAACGCACGGGCGTCGTAACCTCAGGGCATGCCTGTCATTCTGAAGCTGTTGATCGCCGCGTTTTTCACTTGCCTGAGCCTGGCCGCTTACGGCGAGAAACTGCGCATTGTCACCGAGCCCTGGGCGCCTTATGTGTATGAAGAAGACGGCGCCATGCACGGGCTGGATTACGAAACGACGGTGATCGTATTCCAGCGCCTGGGGGTCGAAGTGCAATGGCAGTTCCTGCCCTGGAAGCGCTGTCTGGCCATGCTTGATCAAGGCCATGCGGATGGCGCGCTGGATATTTTCCACAGCCACGACCGCGACGCCCTGCTGCTGTACCCCAGCGAACCGCTGTCGGAAGTGGAGTTCGTAATGTTCTACGCCAACGACCGTCCGCATCCGGTCCAAAGCCTCGACGACTTGCGTGGCCTCACAGTCGGCACGTCGCCAGGCTACCTGTACGGATTACCCTTCAGCGACTCCACCTTATTCAACCGCGAGCCGGCCCCCAGCCATGAAGCCAACTTCGGCAAATTATTGCTGGGGCGCATCGACCTTGTGATCACCGACCGCCGGGTTGGCCAGCACGTGATCAAGACACTGGGCCTGGAAGGCAAGGTCAGCCAGGCCCCCGTTGTCGTCAGCCGCCAGCAGCAGTACCTCGCCGTACGTCGTGGCGCAGGCATGGACCTGCTGGTGCAACGCTTTGCCGCCGAGCTCAAACGCTTCAAACAGGAGCCGGCCTACACGGCATTGAGCGCCAAATATGGTGGATTCGAAGCGATTACGGCGTCCGGACACACCGTTGAGCAGCAGGAAAGCGGCGCACCGTGATTGCTCTGCTATACTCCGGCCTTCCCGCCAGGCTTACGCCCGGCCGCTGAGGTCTTGAAAAAGGCACCCAACCCCGCTACTGCGCAGCTTTCAGCCCGCGCGAGCCGGTGGAGTGCCCGCCAGACGCAGCAGGACCGGACGGGATTGCGCTCCCCTAAGCGCCATTCACGCCCGGCAAGATTATCCCTTTGGGCCAAGCCCTAACTAAAACAGGATTACTCATGTCCTTTGCTTCCCTCGGTCTCTCCGAGGCTTTAGTCCGCGCCATCGAGGCAGCGGGCTATACCGAGCCTACTCCGGTGCAACAGCGGGCCATTCCCGCCGTGTTGCAAGGTCGCGACCTGATGGTTGCGGCTCAGACAGGTACTGGTAAAACCGGCGGCTTCGCCCTCCCGATTCTGGAGCGGTTGTTCCCCAACGGTCACCCGGACAAATCCCAGCGTCACGGCCCGCGCCAACCACGCGTACTGGTTCTGACCCCTACCCGCGAACTCGCCGCCCAAGTGCACGACAGCTTCAAGCTGTATGCCCGCGACTTGAAGTTCGTCAGCGCCTGCATCTTCGGCGGCGTCGGCATGAACCCACAGGTTCAGGCCATGTCCCGTGGTGTTGACGTGCTGGTGGCATGCCCTGGTCGCTTGCTCGACCTGTGCGGCCAAGGCAGCGTCGATTTGTCCCACGTGGAAATCCTCGTGCTGGACGAAGCCGACCGCATGCTCGACATGGGCTTTGTCCATGACGTGAAAAAAGTCCTCGCCCGCCTACCGGCCAAACGTCAGAACCTGCTGTTCTCGGCAACGTTCTCCCAAGACATCACCGCCCTGGCCGGCAAGCTGCTGCACAACCCGGAGCGCATCGAAGTCACGCCGCCGAACACCACGGTCGAGCGTATCGAGCAACGCGTCTTCCGCTTGGCCGCCAGCCATAAGCGCTCGCTGCTGGCCCACCTGATCACCCACGGTGCGTGGGAGCAGGTGCTGGTGTTCACCCGTACCAAACACGGCGCCAACCGCCTGGCTGAATACCTGGACAAGCACGGCCTCACCGCCGTCGCCATCCACGGGAACAAGAGCCAAAACGCTCGCACCAAAGCCCTGGCTGACTTCAAGGCTGGCAGCGTACGCATCCTGGTAGCGACCGATATCGCCGCACGCGGCCTGGATATCGACCAGTTGCCACACGTGGTCAACTTCGAGCTGCCAAACGTCGATGAAGACTATGTGCACCGTATCGGCCGTACTGGCCGTGCCGGTCGTTCGGGTGAAGCCATTTCCCTGGTTGCACCGGACGAAGAAAAACTGCTGAAAAGCATCGAGCGCATGACCAAGCAGAAAATCGCCGACGGCGACCTGATGGGCTTTGATGCCAGCGCTGTAGAGGCCGAAAAGCCTGAAGTGCGCGAACGTCCTGACGTGCGTAACCCACGCAACCCACGCGGTCCGAAGGGCGATGGCCCGAACGGCGGCGGTGGTGGCGGTGGTCGTCGCGACAAAGGCAAAGACAAAGGCGGCAAGGAAAAAGCGCCAACCAACGGCCGTGGCGAACGCCCAGCCCGTGAGCAGAAGCCTCGTGAAGGTACCCCGGCCCGTGAACAGCGTCAGCCGAGCCAACCGCCGCGCGCTGCAGCCGACCGTGCCCCGGACGAGTTCCTCGACGACGACGTGGATAACTTCGGTAACCGCGTCGACTACGTGCCACAGGCCAAACCGGCCCAAGGCCGTGGCCGTCGTCCAGGTGCCCCAGCACAGGGCGCCGGCGCCGGCACTGGCGCACCCCGTGGCGGCCAGCCACAGGGCGCGCGCCAGAACGGTCCGCGCAACAGCAGCGGCGGCACCACCGGCACCCCGCCTGCCAAACGCAGCGGCCCGCGTAGCGGTGCACCGCGAGACGGCCAGGCCCGCCGCGAAGATTCGCGCAGCAACAACCGCCGCCCAGCCCGTGACGACCAGCCTCGTTCGTCCGAGCCAGCCGTGCAAAACCCGCGCGGTGGCCCAGCGCCGAAGATCATCCACAAGGAGTCGAAAGCTGACCGCTTCCCGACACCTGAGCAGTTGGATCAACTGCCAGGCCGCCCTCGTGGTGAAAAACCAGCGCTGCTGACTCGCAACCGCTGAGTTTCAAAGCTCCATAAAAAATGCCCCGCCTCTTTCGAGACGGGGCATTTTTTTGGACTCAACAAAAACGAATGAGCCCTGCTGTGGGCAGAAATTACTTCTGCTTAACACCTTCCAGCGAGATGTCCAGGTTAACAGTCTGCGAAGACGGGCCCGGGCCTTTGATGCCAAAGTCGTTCAGGTCCAGCGTAGTGGTGGCGTTGAAGCCCGCACGCTCGCCGCCCCATGGATCCTTGCCTTCACCGTTGAAGGTAGCCTTGAAGGTCACAGGCTTGGTCACGCCGTGGAACGTCAGGTCGCCGGTCACGTCAGCAGTTTTTTCGCCGGTGGATTTAACAGCGGTAGATACGAACTTGGCGTCAGCAAACTTGGCAACGTCCAGGAAATCCTTGCTGGCGATGTGCTTGTCACGCTCAGCGTGGTTGGACCAAAGGCTGGCGGTTTTCACGTCGACGGCGATTTTGCTGGCCTCAGGCTTGGCGGAATCCCAGCTGAACGTACCGTCCCAGTCCTTGAAGGTACCGTGGATGTAGCTGTAGCCCAGGTGGCTGATTTTCCAGTCGATGAAGGCGTGTTGGCCTTCCTTGTCGATTTTGTAGTCAGCGGCCATCACCTGACCTGCAGACAGCAGCGCTGTACCGATTGCCAGAGCGGCGAGGGTCTTCTTCAACATGCTTTATATTCCTTGTGAGTCGAGGTTGAACATCAGGCTTTGCGCCCCAGCATTCGCGTGAGGGTCGCATCACGATCGATAAAGTGGTGTTTCAACGCAGCCACGCCGTGCAAGCCGGCGAAAACCACGAGCACCCAGGCCAGGTACAAATGCACCAAGCCCGCGTTGTCTGCCTGGTCCGGTAGACCGGAAACCACGGCAGGAATTTCAAACAGGCCAAACACCGGGATACCGACACCATCGGCGGTGGAAATCAGGTATCCGGCAATCATCACGGCAAACAGCCCGAGATAAAGGAACGCGTGGCCGAACGCGGCACCGATGCGGGTCAAGCGGCTGTAACTGGCCAACGGCGGTGGTGGCGGGCTGATCAGGCGCCAGACGATACGCACCAGCATGATGGCGAACAGCGTGATGCCAATGCTCTTGTGCAGGTCCGGCGCGTCTTTACGCCAGGCGCTGTAGTAGTCGAGCCCAACCATCCACAAACCCAGGGCGAACAGACCGAACACAACCAGGGCCACACCCCAGTGCAAAATCATACTGACCCAGCCATAACGGGCCGGTGAGTTACGTAGCTGCATATACTTAATCCCGTAAGAGCTGCGCCCAAGACTAGAGATTTACCTATCGAATTAAAGCGGAAAATTTTGCTTTGAAATATCGAGAAATACGATCTAGAGCGTATGCACAATAAGTTAACCAAGGATTAAGGACTATCCCTAACAAACGTGACAGTCCGTCCCGCGTTTACTCCGAATTCCCCACAATGGCTTGTGACCCAGGCCTCCATTGCATAGGCTTGCGCGATTGTTTCGCCTGCGCCGTTCGCAGGACCGCTTCGAGGAGATCACCGATGGGCTTGAACAACCAGTGGATGCAACGCGACCTCGCCGTGCTGTGGCATCCCTGCACCCAGATGAAAGACCACCAGCAGCTGCCGCTGATCCCGATCAAGCGCGGGGAAGGCGTCTGGCTGGAAGACTTCGAAGGCAAGCGCTACCTCGACGCTGTCAGCTCCTGGTGGGTCAACGTGTTCGGCCACGCCAACCCACGCATCAACCAACGCATCAAGGACCAGGTCGACCAACTGGAACACGTGATCCTCGCCGGCTTCAGCCACCAGCCGGTGATCGAACTGTCCGAACGCCTGGTCGCGATGACCCCCGAAGGCCTGACCCGCTGCTTCTATGCCGATAACGGTTCGTCGTGCATCGAAGTTGCGCTGAAGATGAGCTTCCACTATTGGCTCAACCGCGGTTTGCCGAACAAAAAGCGCTTCGTCACCCTGACCAACAGTTACCACGGCGAAACCATCGCCGCGATGTCAGTGGGCGACGTGCCGCTGTTTACCGAAACCTACAAGGCGCTGCTGCTCGACACCATTAAGGTGCCAAGCCCGGACTGCTACCTGCGCCCCGAGGGCATGAGCTGGGAAGAGCACTCGCGCACTATGTTCCTGGCCATGGAACAGACCCTGGCCGACAACCATGACACCGTCGCCGCCGTGATCGTCGAGCCGCTGATCCAGGGCGCAGGCGGCATGCGCATGTACCACCCGGTGTATCTGAAGCTGCTGCGCGAAGCCTGCGACCGCTACGGCGTGCACCTGATCCACGACGAAATCGCCGTGGGCTTCGGCCGTACCGGCACGATGTTCGCCTGTGAACAGGCCGGCATCCGTCCGGACTTCCTGTGCTTGTCCAAGGCCCTCACCGGCGGTTACCTGCCGCTGGCGGCGGTGGTCACCACAGATGATGTCTACGACGCCTTCTACGACGACTACCCGACCCTGCGCGCGTTCCTGCACTCCCATAGCTACACCGGCAACCCGCTGGCGTGCGCGGCGGCCCTGGCGACCCTGGATATATTCGAAGAAGACAACGTCATCGAAAACAACAAGGCCCTGGCCCAGCGTATGGCAACCGCCACTGCCCACCTGGTCGATCATCCCCATGTGTCGGAAGTGCGCCAGACCGGCATGGTATTGGCCATCGAAATGGTCCAGGACAAGGCCACCAAAACCGCCTATCCGTGGCAGGAGCGCCGTGGTTTGAAGGTGTTCGAGCATGCCCTGGAACGTGGTGCGCTGCTGCGGCCATTGGGCAGCGTGGTGTATTTCCTGCCGCCGTATGTGATTACGCCGGAGCAGATCGACTTCCTCGCCACCGTTGCCAGCGAAGGCATCGATATCGCGACCAATAGCAAGGTCAGCGTCGCCGTGCCAAAAGACTTCCACCCAGGCTTTCGCGACCCGGGCTGATGGTTCCTACCTAAATTCTTCAGAGAACAGACATGAGACTGTCCCGCTTTTTCACCGACACCCCGCTGAGCCTCGGTGACCATGAACTGCCAGAAGCCCAGGCGCATTACATCAGCCGCGTGCTGCGCATGGTCGAGGGCGACGCCGTGCAATTGTTCGACGGCTCCGGCCTGGAGTTTAGCGGCACATTGCTGGAGGTCGGGAAAAAACGCGTCACCGTACAACTCACCGAAAGCTTCACGGGCCAGACCGAATCGCCACTGCACATCCACCTTGGCCAGGGCCTTTCCCGGGGCGAGCGCATGGATTGGGCAATCCAGAAAGCCACTGAACTGGGGGTCAACGAAATCACCCCGATTTTCAGCGACCGCTGCGAAGTGCGACTCAAGGACGAGCGCGCTGACAAACGCCTGCTGCACTGGCGCCAGGTGGCGATCAGTGCGTGCGAGCAATGCGGGCGTTCGACGGTGCCGGTGATTCACCCACCGCTGTTGCTGGCGGACTGGCTGAAGCAGGTCGAGGCGGATCTGAAGCTGGTGCTACACCCGGTGGCAGAGCCGATGGTCAGCCATGCCAAGCCTGCGAGCCTGGCGTTTCTGATCGGGCCGGAAGGCGGGTTGACTGACAATGAAGTCGACACCGCCCAAGCGGCCGGCTTCCATGCCGCCCGTCTCGGCCCACGGGTGCTACGTACCGAGACCGCGCCAGTGGTAGCGCTGGCCGTCGCCCAACAACTCTGGGGCGACTTCTAGCCCACAGCTGCAAAAACGATCGTAATGCGGGAGGGACTTGCTCCCTCCCACATTTAGATTCGGTTACCCCTTCTTACTCCACCGGATCACTCACCGGCTTGGCAATAATCGCCTTCAACTCGCTGGTCATCGGGAATTCCAGGTTCAAGCCCTTGGGCGGAATCGGCTGTTCAAACCAGCGCTGGTAAATCCCGTTGATCTCCCCCGAGCGGTACAGGTCGCCGAGGGTCTCGTTGACCACCGCAAGAAACTGCGGATCGTCCTTGCGCACCATGCAGCTGTAGATCTCCCGCGACTGCTCCTCGCCAACCACCACCCATTTGTGCGGGTCCTTGGCTTTGGCGCGTTCGCCGTAGAGGAGCGCGTCATCCATATAAAACGCCACGGCGCGGCCCGTCTCCAGCATCTTGAACGCTTCGCCATGATCCTTTGCGCTGATCACGAACATATTGGTTTTGTGCTCGGCGTTGTAGCTCTTGAGAAAACGTTCGTTGGTGGTGCCGGCAGTGGTCACCACGTTCTTGCCGGCAAGGTCGGTGAAGCCTTTGATGCCGCTGTCTTTAGCCGTCAGCAACTGGCCTTTCACATAAATAAACCCATAGGAAAATGCCACCTGTTTCTGGCGCTCAGCGGTCACTCCGGTGGAACCGCATTCCAAGTCAACGGTGCCGTTCTGCACCAGCGGAATTCGCGTCTGGGACGTCACGAGGTTGTACTTCACCTTGAGGTCGGCCACTCCGGTTTTCTGCTGGATGCGCTCGACAATCTTGCTCGACAGGTCCACCGAATAACCCATGGGTTTGCCGCTGTGATCCCCCACATAGGAAAACGGCACCGACGCATCGCGATAGCCCAGGGTGATGGACTTGGCGTTGGCGATCTTGCTCAACGTGCCGTTCAGCGCCGGTTCATTTGCCTGAACCTGAGCCCCAAACAACAGCCCCACGGTACAACCGGTCAACAGAATTTTTTTCATTGTTCTGCTCCGTTGGTTATTTACGTACAGCGATGACACTGATTTCCACCAACACACTCGGTCGCGCCAGCTCCGCCTGCAGGGTGGTTCGCGTGGGCGCCATCCCCTGCGACAGCCACGCCGACCACACCTCGTTCATCGGCGCAAAACCGGTGCCGATGTCTTTGAGGTAAATGGTCGCATTGAGCAGATGGTCCTTGTCGCTGCCCGCCTGGGCCAGCAACCCGTCGATTTTGGCCAGCACTTCGCGGGTTTGTGTCGCGACATCCTGACCGTCACCCGGTACCTGACCCGACAAGAACACCAAGTCCTTGAAAGTCACGGCACCAGAAAGACGCTCGTTGCTGCTGATTCGATTGATGGTCATGGTTACATCCTCAAGCGGCGCGGGGCGTCAGGCCCTGCATATCAATGGAAAGGGCGTGCCGACCGATCAGCTCGGCCAACAGTTGGCCGCTGCCGCATGCCAGGGTAAACCCCAGGGCGCCGTGGCCCAGGTTCAGCCACAGGTTGCGATAAACGCTGGCGCCAATCAGCGGCACACCGGTAGGCGTGGCCGGGCGCATGCCGGCCCATTCGACCGCACGGGCATAGTCGCCGCCCAGAGGGAACGTCTCGACCGCCTGGCGCTTGATCAGGGCCAGACGCTTGGGCTCCAGGCCCGCGTCGAAACCGACGATATCCACCATCGCCGCCACCCGCAGTTGTTCGCCGATGCGCGCGTAGACGATCTTGCGGTCGTAGTCGGTGATGCTCACATTCGGCGCCTGGTGCTGCGGGCCAATCGGCACGCTCAGGCTGTAGCCCTTCAGCGGATACAGCGGCAGCGAAAGCCCCGGCAGCCCCAACTCGGCGCTGCGATACCCCGCGGCCAATACCAGGTGCTGGACCGGCATCACTTCATCCGCCAATTCGATGGCTTGTACCGCGCCGTCCGCGTGACGAATCCCGGCCACCTTGCGCCCCAGCAAAAATCGGCAGCGCCCAGAGGCCTCAAGCCGCGCCGCCAATCGTTGGCAGAACGCGTGACAGTCCGCGACTTCCTCGTTCGGCGTGTAGATGCCGCCGACAAACCCATCGCCCGCCAGCGCAGGCTCCAGCCGCGCGCAATCGGCGGCGGACCATACCTGCTGCTGCAAAATATCCGTGACCTTGCTGCGCGCATGCGCGAATGAACGGCTATCGCGGAAAGTCACCAGCTTGCCATTGCGCCGCCAGTCGAAACCGTCCAGGTGGTCATCCTCGCGCCATTGCTGCAACGTGCGTTGGCTCAAGGAGGCCAAGCGCAGCAGGTGCTCCGCATTACGCTTATTCACCGAACCTCGGCATGCGCCGATAAACGCCGCCATCCAACGCCATTGCTGGGGATCGAGGCGTGGGCGCAATTTCAACGGAGAGTCACCGCGCACCAGCCAGCCAAGCGCTTGCAGCGGCACTCCGGCATCAGCCAACGGCGCGACATAGCGGTAGGACAGTTGCCCGCCGTTGGCGAAACTGGTTTCGCTGCCCAGTCGGTCGCGAGCGTCGATCACCGTCACTTCATGGCCGGCACGCACCAGCGCATACGCGCTCGCCAAGCCAATGACTCCACCGCCAATGATGCAAACCTGCCTGGCCATCCCCGCCCCCTCGCCGTCGATTAAGTAGGCTCAAGCGTAGGGGCAGGTGACAGGCCGCCGACAATGAATAAAGATGGCTCACCTATAAACAAAGGTTATGGACTTGCCATGCGCCTGCGTCATATCGAAATCTTCCAGGCAATCCGCCAGACCGGCTCCGTCAGCGCCGCCGCGCAATTGCTGCACGTGTCGCAGCCGGCGGTAACCAAAGTGTTGCAGCACGCAGAGCTGCAGCTGGGCTTCCCACTGTTCCTGCGCGTACGCGGCAAGTTGCAGCCCACGCCGGAAGCACTGGCGCTGGAGAGTGAAGTGGAGAAAGTCACCGCGAGCCTGCAAGGGGTGCGGCGTCTGGCCAAGAGCTTGCGTCGTGCGCCGGGGCAAAGTGTGCGCATCGGCGCAACCCCCGCGCTGGCGCTGTCGCTGCTGCCGCCGGCGATTCTGGAATGGAAGCGAGACTACCTGGACATGGCCTGTGAACTGTCCAGCGACCACAGCCGCGAACTGGTGCAAAAGTTGTTGATGCGCGAGATTGATCTGGCGCTGACGCTCAACTTCTCCGGCCATCCAGGGTTGACCACCCAGGTGTTGGCCAACGGTGTGCTGGTGGCGTTGGCATCCAAAGGCTATTGGCCGGAGACTGAGCTGCATCAGCCCCTGCCATTGGCCGACTTGGCGGGCGCGCCGCTGATTGGCCTGTCCAGCGCCGACCCGCTGGCGGCAAAACTCGACAGCTACCTGGAGAATGTCGACCCTGCGCCCCGGGTGACGATCTCGGTGCAAACCTATTCGCTGGCGCGCGCGATGGTGGAGTCCGGCGCGGGGTTAACGGTGATCGACCCGTTCACCGCGCTGGGCGCCTCGACGGACACCACTTGCATCCGCACGCTCACCCCGCCGCTGCCGATCACCCTGTATGCCCTGACCCGCGCCGACGGACCGCCGCCGCATATGCTGGCCAATCTGCTGGAGATCTTGGGCAAGCGGTCATGCGAGTTGTTGGGACGCCTCTAAGGACATCGCCCCTCTCATTCAAAGCACGTAATGCATGATCGCCACAAAGTGCAGCAGGCTGCCGCCGATCACAAACAGATGCCAGATCCCATGGGAATGCCGCAGGCGGTCCTCCAGGGCAAAGAAAATGATGCCCACGGTGTACAACACCCCGCCCGCCGCCAGCCAGGTAAACCCCGCCGTCCCCAGCGCGGCGATCAGCGGCTTGACTGCCACCAGCACGATCCAACCCATCACCGCATAAATCACAATGGACAGGATGCGCGCCTCAGAGCGCGGCTTGATCTCTTGCAGGATGCCAATCACCGCCAGCCCCCACACGAGGCCGAACAGCGTCCAGCCCCACGGGCCGCGCAGGGTCACCAGGCAAAACGGCGTGTAGCTGCCGGCGATCAACAGGTAGATCGAAAAGTGATCGACCTTCTGCATGATCTCTTTTCGCCGACCTTGCACGCTGTGGTACACGGTCGACGCGCTGTACAGCACCATCAACGTAAAGCCGTAAATCGCCACGCTGACGATCTTCCAGGGGCTGCCGTCCAGGCTCGCCACCACCAACATCCACACGGCGCCAATACACGCCGCGACTGCACCGAGCAAATGGCTCCAGGCGTTGAATCGTTCCCCGTGGTACATGTGTCACCGACCTCCTGTAACCGTTAACAGCTGGCGGCAAGCCTCCCGCCTTGGGCATAAGAGTGCAAGCGTCGCATGACGTTCCGGCGACGCCGCGCGGTTTTGCGGGCACAATCGACGGCATTCGAACAAGAGCCCACGGCCATGCTGATCGACGAAGAATTCACCCTCAAAAAGCTGGAAATCTTCCTGGCGTTCATGCGCACCGGCAACCTGGCCCGTGCCGCTGCCGAACTGCAAACCAGCAATGTCAGCGTGCACCGCGCCATCCACTCGCTGGAAAATGCACTGCGCTGCCCGCTGTTCAAACACGAGGGCCGCAACCTCACCCCGCTGGAAAGCGCCTACGTCCTCGAAGAGCGCGCACAGAAACTGGTGGCCGATGTGGTCGACAGCGTGCGCCTGACCCGCGAAGCCGCCGGTTTCTCGGCCGAGCGCTTCAAGTTGGGCTCGCTGTATTCGCTGACGGTCAAGACCGTGCCGCAACTGATCATGGGCCTGAAGATTCGTCGCAGCGAGCTCAATATCGACCTGATCCTGGGCTCCAACTTCGACCTGCTCTACAAGCTCAAGAACATGGAAGTGGACGCGATCCTGATCTCCCTCGATGAACAGGCCAACGACCCCGACTGCGAGCAGATCGCGCTGTTCTCCGACGACATCTTCCTCGCCACTCCGGCGGATTCACCTTTCGACCGTGATCACGAAATCGACCTGGCCGACGTGCGCGACGCGACCTTCATCACCCTCACCCAAGGCTTCGCCACCCACCAGGATGGCAACCGAGTGTTCAAGCAAGCGGGGTTCGAGCCGAAGGTGGCGATGCAGGTCAATGACATCTTCACACTGTTGAGCATGGTCAGCTCAGGCGTGGGCTATGCGTTGTTGCCGGGACGGATTGCGGCGGTGTATGAAAACCGCGTGAAGCTGATACCGCTGCAAGCCAGGTATCGGTTGCAGCAGCAGATCGGCGTGGTGTTTCTGAAGGCCAAGGAACGTGACCCAAATTTGCTGGCATTGTTGGCGGAGTGTCGGATGTACGCCAATCGGCAGGCTTGAGATAGCCATCGGGGGCAAGCCCCCTCCCACACTTGAATGTGTTCGCAATTCAAAATGTGGGAGGGGGCTTGCCCCCGATGAGGCCCAACCAGACAACACAACTTCCAAAGCTAGCCAACCAACCCACGCACAATGAAGTACAGCAGCGAAGGCCCAAGCAAACACCCAAGTCCGGTGTGGAACGTGGCCGTCAATGCACCATAAGGCACCAACCGTCGGTCCGTTGCCGCCAGCCCAGCCGTCACGCCGCTCACGGTGCCGGCCAAGCCACCAAACACCATCGCCGAACGCGGGTTATCCAAGCCCATCCAACGCGCCGCCACCGGTGTACCGACCATCACCAGGATCGCCTTGATCAACCCGGTCGCGATGGACAGCGCCATCACATCCGAGGTCGCGCCAATCGCCGCACCGGTCACCGGGCCGACGATGTAGGTCACGGCACCCGCGCCGATGGTGGTCATGCTGATCGCGTCGCGATAGCCAAACACCCAGGCCATGCTGGCGCCGACGATAAACGGCAGGATCGTGCCCAGCAGCAGCGCAATCACACCGATCATCCCGGCCTTGCGCGCTTCGGTGGCTTGCACCTCAAACGCCGTGGCAACGATGGCGAAGTCGCGCAGCATCGCGCCGCCCATGAGGCCGATACCGGAGAACAGCGCCAGGTCCGCCAGGCCTTTTTGCCCGCCGGTAATGGTGCCGCCGACCCAGGCCAGGATCAGGCCGATGACGATGGCAATCGCCGAGCCATGGATACGCCCGAACGTCAGGCGCTTGGACAGCACCACAGAAATCCACATCACCACGCCAACAAAGGCAAACGCGGTGATTAGGCCGTTATGTTCCAAACCTTTTTCGATGAGATCCCACATATCAGCGACCTCCCGCAGGCACGATCAACGGCTCTTCGGCGGGCAGAGGCGCGCCCTTGTGGGTACGGCTGATCAAGGCAATGGTGCAACCACAGACCACCACCGAACCAATGGCCGCCAGCACCGCGACCGGGCCGCCGTGCAAGGCGGTCACGACGTTTTGTTGCGCGGCCATCGCCACCACCACAGGGATATACATCGCGCCCCAAAAGCCGACGCCCATCTCGCATTCCTTGGTCATGCCGCCGCGTTTTTGCATCCACAGGCGGGCGCAGATCAGCAGGATCATGGCGATGCCCACCCCGCCCACGTTGGATTTGACGCCAAGCAACACGCCGAGCATGTCGCCCATGATCACACCTGCAAGCGTGCAGATCGCCAGCAATGCCACACCGTAAATAATCATTATTGTTGTCCTCGAAGTGCTCGATCGAAATTGTTGTTTTTGTGATTCGACAGCCTTGGGTAGTGCTTTATCGGTGGCGGCGCTCCTCCTCTTCCAGCAGGGCCTGCAAGGTATCCAGGCGTGCGCCTTCACAGGCGATCACCGTGCCTTGTTCGAACACGCGGCGTGACAGGCCGGTGAGCACGGCGCCCGGGGGCAGTTCGATTTGCAGGCGCACGCCGCGCTCATAGGCGCTTTGCACGGTGCCGCGCCAGTCGACAACGCGGCACATGTTGAAGGCCAGGTCGTCGCAAAGGTGTTCGGGGTTGTGGATCGGCCGCGCGCGGGTGCTGCTCAGGTAGGTGATGCGCGGCGCCTTGAGCGGGACAAACGCCTGGGCCAGGGCCTCGGCCGGTTGCTCCAGCAGCGCGCAATGGGACGGCACACTGACGGCCAGGCGCTTGGCGATGCCGTTGCCCTTGATGCGCGCGGCAACACGCTTCATGGCCTCGTCGCTGCCGGCGATCACGCTCTGGTTATCGGCGTTGATATTGGCCAGGTATACCGGGGTTTCGGGGCTGTGGATGTCGGCGAGGATGTTTTCGACGGTGGATAACTCCACGCCGATGATCGCAGTCATGCCGTAGCCGTGTGGATAAGCGCTTTGCATCAGTTGGCCGCGCAGGCTCACAAGCTTTACCGCATCGGGAAAATCCAGGGCACCAGCGATGACCGCAGCCGGATAGGCACCGATGGACAGGCCCGCCACGTAATCCGGGGTGCGATCCAACAGACGGGCGTGGGCAACGCCGGCAATCAACAGGCACAGCTGCACGGCGCGGGTACTGGCCAGGGCTTGCGCGGAATCGAGCAGGCGCGCGTCTTCGCCCAGGGCATCGCTGGCTTCGGCCAGGATGTCGGCAGGCAGCGCCTGGAGCATGCCCGTGCGCTGGGCGCCCTGCCCCGGAAACACCAGCAGGCTGCTCATGCCACATCCTGCCAGGGGTCGATTACAAGGTGCGCACCGCTGGTGGTTTTGAGTAATACGCGGCGGGATGGCCCGGCCCACTCGCGCAAAGCGACGGCGCCGAACGGGGTTTGTATTTGCAGGTCTACGCTACACACCGCCTTATCCAGTCGTTCCAGAAGAGCCCGCGCGTCATTGCGATCCAGCGGCTCAGGCGCGCGCAGGATCAAATCCAGATCACTCTCAGCATGCAGCGCCTCAATGCCGGTCGCCAACTCAAAACCCGCACTGCCGCTGACGCCCCAGCTTGTCTGGGCCAGCACCGGGCGCAACTGCTGCAATGCCTGCAACGCAGGTAAATCCCGCGTCGAGATCACGGCGCGCAACGCCTCCGGCACCACACGCCGACGCACCGCTGCAATCGGCATCACGGCGGCAAAACGCTGTTCGCGCAAACGTCCACGCACGCCGACCGCCACCTGGCCCGGCTTGGCGAGCGCGCGACGCACCACTACCGGGTGACCGGCGCTGATCGCGTCCACCGCCCAGGCCGGTGCGTCGATGGGCAGATGCGCCGGGCTCATGCCCCAGAGCAGGTCGTGCGCGTTCACCATTGCTCCCGCAACAACTCGCGCACGTGGCTGGAAGCGGTGCGATTAGTGGCGCCGAGGCGTCCGCTCAAATCGGGTGTGCCAATGTCCTTGATTGCACTCACCAGACATTCACTGACCCGCACCACATCGTCCGCTGTCGGTTGTTCAATCTGGCTCACCGACAAGGTCTCCCACAGCAATCCGAGGCTGGCATAGCTGTCGATGTCATAGGCCATGGGCGGCACGCTGGCGGCCAGGGCTTCCAGCTCTTCGACACTGCGCAGGGTCACCCGCGCAGCCGAGGCCTTGCCCATGGCGTGCACCATCACACCAGGATCGCGCAAGGCGATCAGGCGGTTGGCTTGGTAACCGTGGGCCAGGAACGCACCGGACATGGCCTTGCCCACCAGCAGCGCAATCACCGGGTGGCCGGCGAGGCGAGCGCGGGCATAGCTGTCGGCGGCAGCGGCCAGGGCCTGATGGATGCCGAGGGCCTCTTCGCGACGGCCGTAGGCTTGGCTGGGCACATCGACGATGGCGATGATCGGGCGCTTGTCGCCGCGGGCGATGGCTTCATCGACGGCCTTGGCCAGGCCCCAGCCTTCGAGCAGGCCGACTTCGCCATTGCGCGCCCGAGGGAAGCGGTTTTGCGCGTCAGTCACCACGGCGACAAAGCGCACCTCTTGCTCACCCAATACACCGTCGGCAACCCTCAGCGACGCGGGCAAACCGTCTACAGGTGGAGCGCCGGCGCTCAATGCGTTGAACCACTGCAAACCTCTCATGAGCGTTCTCCTTGATACAGCTCGCGCACCGTCGCCGGGTCGATTTGCGGTACAGCGTCCAGCTCGGCCAAGCGTGTGAGGTAATAATCAGCCTGGCGACTGCGTTGTTGGGCGGGCACGCCTTGCTGCAGCAACGCGCTGACCGTCTGTTGGATCTGCGCCACATCGTCGGCCACGTAACGGTCGGCCAGGCCACTGTTAAAGCGCTGCTCGCCACCCGTGAGGCTCCAGATAAAGGGACGGTCGCGGGAGTCGTATTCTTCCAACCCGGCTTCCTGTTCGATCACCTGCGGACCATTGAGGCCCAGGCGCGCTTCGCGGGTCACGACGAGGTAGCTGCACAGCCCGGCCGCGATGGACATGCCGCCGAAACAGCCAACGCTGCCCGCCACCACGCCGATCACCGGCTGGTACTGGCGCAGGTCGACAATCGCCGCGTGTATATCAGCAATTGCGGCCAGGCCGAGGTTGGCTTCCTGCAAGCGCACGCCGCCGGTTTCCAGGAGCAGCACCGCGCGGGTCGGGATGCCCTTGCGGTTGTCCTCAGCTGCCAACTCCAGGGCGCCAGCGATTTTCGCACCGCCCACTTCACCGAGGCTGCCGCCCTGGAAGTTGCCCTCAATGGCTGCAATCACCACAGGCAAGTCGCCGATGCTGCCCTTGGCGATCACCACCCCGTCATCGGCCTGGGGCACCACACCTTGGCGGCTGAGCCAGGGCGACATGATCCGCTGGAACGGGTCGATCAGTTCGCGAAAGGTGCCGGCATCCAACAAGGCCTTGGCCCGCTGCCGCGCACCCAGTTCCACGAAGCTGTGTTTAGCGAGCAAGTCAGTCATGGCCGATCTCCTCGAAACCCTGCTCCAGGCGCAAACGCACCACGCCGGGGGTGGCGCCGAAATCATGAATATCAATGTTCAGGGCGGGTGGCGTCTGCTCTTGGAAGATGCGTTCGAACAGGTGCTGCCAGCGTTGTTCGGCGCCATTCACCGAGGTCTGTACCTGAATGGTCAACGTGCCGGCCGTGCCCGGTTCCAGCAGCACTTCCAGGTCGCCCGAGCCGACGCAACCCACCAGCGCACGGCCTTTTGGCGGCTGCCCGGCGGGGAATTCAAAGGATAAGGTTTCCATCACAACGCTCCGTCGAGGCGGTCGATAAACAGGCAGGCGGCCAACAGGTCGGCGGCGCCACCGGGGGAGGCATTCAGGGCCAGCAGTTGGTGGTCCAGCTCATGCAGTTGGCGGCGCCCGGCGAGGCTTGCGCTGCCGCCGGCGTCGAGCACGGCCTGGGCGCCGCGCTGCATGGCATGCAGGCCTTCCAGGCCGGCGCGATAGAGCACGCAGGTGTCGGCCAGATCGGTCATGATCGCGAGCAAGGCGTCCAGGCGTGCGTTCTGTTCGCCGGCGTTTTGGCGGCGACTTTTGTGCAGTTGCGGCAGGCCGCGCTGCATCACCGAGGGGAAGCCAAACTGCGCTTCTTCACGGGCACCGCGCGCGCCGTAGCGTTGCGCGACCTGGGCGCCGTGGCTCAGTGGCTGTGGGGCGTAGCGGTCGTTGAGCAGGGCTAATCTGGCCGCGTTCAGCGTTATAGCGCGGGGCTCCAAGGCTGCCGCAGCAGTGAGCAAGCCGAGCGCCCAGATCGCGCCGCGATGGGTATTCACACCCTGAGTGGTGGTGAGCATCGCTTGCTCACCCTCACGGCCAATACGACCGAGGGCTTCGCGCAGAGGCAAGCCGACCTCACCGATTTCAATCGCCGCTTCGGCCATTTCCTTGAACATCGGCCATAACGACAGCGCCGAGGCGTGCATCAGCCCCAAGTGCAAATCACTGTGGGCGCCGTTGCCGCGACGGTCCACCAGGGCGGGTTTAGGCGACAGGTCCGCTTCATCGATCAGCGCATCGACGGCCATATCCGCCAGGCGATCCGCAAGACTGAGTTCATGCAGTTTGAGAGCGCGCATTTACCAGCTCCTGAATTTGGCGGGCGGGTTGTACAGGCCACCGGACCACTCCACCAGGTCGGCCACGCTCTTGGCGGCCAACAGCTCGCGGGTGGCGTCGGTGCGGCGGATGCCCAAGTCTTCGGGCAAGGCGATCAGGCCTTCGCGACGCATGCGTGCGGTGTCTTTCGGGTTATGGCGCATGCCGATGGCGGTCACCCCGGCGACGGCGGCGATCATCGCCTGGCGTTCTTCCAGGGAGCGCGCCTTGTACAGGTAGGCGATGCCTTCTTCGGTGAGCAGGTGGGTGACGTCGTCACCGTAAATCATGATCGGCGCCAGGGGCATGCCGCTTTTGCGTGCCACTTCCACGGCGTCGAGGGTGTCGACGAAGGTGGGTTTGCCGCCTTCCTGGAAGGTCTCGACCATCTGCACCACGAGCTTTTTGCCACGTTCCAGCAGCGCGACCGGCGCATCGTCGTGGCGCATATCCAGCCACGCCGGGGTGCCATGGCGGCGACCGCGCGGGTCGTGGCCCATGTTCGGCGCCCCTCCGAAACCGGCGAGGCGGCCACGGGTAACGGTGCTGGAATGGCCGTCGCCGTCGACTTGCAGGGTGGCGCCGATAAACAGGTCCACTGCGTACTGGCCGGCCAATTGGCAGAACATGCGGTTGGAGCGCATCGAACCGTCGCGGCCGGTGAAGAACACATCCGGGCGGGCGGCGATGTAGTTCTCCATGCCCAGTTCGGTGCCAAAGCAATGCACGCTTTCGACCCAACCGCTTTCAATCGCGGGGATCAGCGTGGGGTGCGGGTTGAGGGTCCAGTTGCGGCAGATCTTGCCCTTAAGTCCCAGGGATTCGCCGTAGGTGGGCAGGATCAATTCGATGGCGGCGGTGTTGAAACCGATGCCATGGTTGAGCGATTGCACATTGTGTTTTTCGTAGATGCCACGGATCGCCATCATCGCCATCAACACATGCACCGGTTTGATATGGCGCGGGTCGCGGGTGAACAGCGGCTCGATGTAGAACGGCTTGTCGGCCACCACCACAAAATCCACCCAACTGGCAGGAATGTCGACGCGAGGCAAATCGGTGACCTCATCCACCAACTGGTTGACCTGCACGATCACGATGCCATCGCTGAACGCGGCGGGTTCGATAAGCGCCGGAGTGTCTTCGGTGCTGGCGCCGGTGTAGATATTGCCGGCGCGGTCGGCCATGAAACCGGCGGAGAGCACCACGTTGGGGATCAGGTCCACCACCAGCCGTGCATAGAGTTCGATGTAGGTGTGGATCGCGCCGATTTCCAGCAGGCCGTCTTCCAGCAACTGGCTGATGCGCAGGGATTGGGTGCCGGCGAAGGAGAAATCCAGCTTGCGGGCGATGCCCTTTTCAAACAGGTCCAGGTGCTCGGACCGCCCGACACTGGGCATGATCATGTGCAAATCGTGAAGCTTGGCCGGGTCGGCCTTGGCCAGCGAGCGCGAGAGGAAGTCGGCTTGCTTCTGGTTGTTGCCTTCCAGCACCACGCGGTCGCCGGGGAGGATCAGCGCCTCAAGCGCCTCGACAATCTTGTCGCTGGGCAGCACCGCGCCGTCTGCGTACTTTTTGACCAGCCCGAGCCGCCGCTGCTTCTCGTCGCGCCGCCGCGTCCAGCGCGAGTCGGGGGTTATTGTTGTTGTCATGGTCGCTCCACGAGGTTAGCTGTCGTGAGGCTTACCTTAGGAGTGAATCCGGGAGCCATCAATCAAGCTTAGCGATTGATCGTTACGGTTAGAGTAATGAAACATCAGCAAACACTGACCTGAGCCCAAAGAAGATCAACATGTGGGAGGGGGCTTGCTCCCGATGGCGGTGGGTCAGCTAAGTGATGTTTCAACTGACACTCAGCCATCGGGGGCAAGCCCCCTCCCACATTTGCTCACTGGTGTCTGTGAGAATGCGGTCCCAAAAAGGGACTGATCAGTCCCTGCTTGGGACCTTTTCCAGCGAAGGGCTGACCTGTTCCAGCGCCCGATCCACCAACAACTGCCCCAACTCGGCCATTTGCTGGATCCCGAGCAAGATGGCGCGCTGGGAAGTGTCCAGGTCGAAGGCCAGGTTGCAGGTGAGTGCGTTGAGGGAGGACAGGGTTTCGCTGGCGTTGAACAGCAGGGTTTCGGTGTTTTGGTGGGGGTTTACGGTGAAGAGGTTTGCGGGAGGATTGGGGGTAGGTTTGACCATGATTTACAACGCCGATATGTGATGGAGGCTGCGCTCTTTCGCTTGCACGCGAATTAAGGTGGCAGCGGTGCGCCGGTGTGCAAGACCGGGCATATCGGACCCCGGCAGACCCCGAAGGATCTCCCACGCACAGCCGCCATAACAAATACAGCAGGCATAAAAAACACCCATTGAATGGCTATGGGCGTTGGTGCGCCGAAGACTAGGCGCGCGGACTGCACGCGACAAGTTCATGCACGGCCCAAAATCGTGCAGGAAAAATCCGAAGCCAGCAGGCCTACAACCTCATGTCGATGCTCACAGCCCCCAAAGCTTCAAGCGGGTAGCTGCGGTACTCATAAACCTCCCCACGGACAATGAGGTGGATGACTCCATCCACCTGGTTCACTTGCACATCAGGCTCTTTGGTTTTTAGAAATGGATGTGCCGAGACCAGTGACGTGAGTATTTCGTGATCATTACGCAGGTCCTTATGCACGTAGTACCTGTAGGAAAAGCCCACCGTCGCGCCGCCCTGCCCGTCACGCGCACCATAAATTGAGCTGCCATTGCCCAAGGAGTGCTTCAAAACCACTTCGTCCAGGTCAGGCGTACCGGATGAAATGATCCAATTGCCCCCGATGTATATCAGGCAGGCCACCAGAAGACAGTTACGCAGGACCGGCAAGAGCCCCTTAGTAGCCCTGAGAAATTGCATACTCAATCCCCCTCTTTATCCAATATTGATCTCGGGGATCATCGCCAAAAGGGTCACCGCCCCACCATGATCCAAACTCCGGCTTGGTGGTTTTTGCGAATGTTTGAGCGACGCCGGCTGCCCGCAACAGAACATGCTCGGGAATGCCGAGTACCGTACCTGTAGCACCATAATTGAAATTACCAAAAGCTTCGTACTGACGCCCTCGCTTCTTGTAGTTCCATGGACCGGCTGCACGAACCTGGGAATAAAACCACGAATAGGCGAATGCCGAACCGGGCTTGAGATGAGTGCCCTTGCACTTGGCTGTCGCCATGTTTTCAAGTATTGAAACACCAGGCGGCATTAACGGTACGATCATTTTCGGGGCCTTGGTGGCAGTGAGGAGCGTAGAACTTAGCCACCGCGCTCAGGCCTGGAAACCCGATAAATCCAAATGCAGAACTCGCCGACAATAACCGCACTCCATTCCTACAAGATGTTCAGGTTGTTGCTCGGAACCTGTCTCTCTAGCCTTTTTTCGTCCAAGCCCACCACGGGCGACCATCGTGAATCCGAACTCTAAACCCAATCTGCGTATGCATAACCCACCTCACCCAGGCGAAATTCTGCTTGAGGATGTAGTCCCGGCCCTCGGTATTGCTATCACCGAAATGGCCAGGCGCCTTGGCTTCGCCCGCGATACTTTTTCAAGGATCTTGCATGGCCACGCCCCCGTAAGCCCGGACCTTGCCGTCCGGTTGGAGCGAGTCGGCGTAAGTACTGCGCAGTTATGGTTATCGATGCAAAGCGCCTACGACTTGTGGCAGGCCGAGCATCGGGAGCAGCCGATGCTTGAGCCGTTTGCGCGGATTGATTAAGGAAAAATCCGACCGGACGCTCAACGTGCCATGACGTTAACCACCACATGCAAAATGAACGCAGGCCCGTAACAAGGTTTCCCCTGCTCATCCTCGATTCTCCAGACTGAAGCCACCGTACAAGTCTCCCTGGGTGCTGCAAATTCCACACTGATATGCACCGGCTGGCCCGGCAGCGTATCGGCAATCGGGAGCTCGCTGTGCAGGCTGCGCAGATGAATATCCATCACTACCTCCAACTGGCCTTGTGGATCTGCGCGGCGGGCAATAACGTATTCCCCATCAACACGCACCAGTCGTCGCCCGCGCCAGGGTCGTGTGCCCAGGTTCTGAATCTCCCAGGTTTTCTGAAAAACTTCCCCCGGCAACACGACGGTTTGATCAGGCGTCGTGACATCGGCATTGAACACCGCAACGTCCTCCGGATCATCAATACCTGCAGCCCGATTGGTGGTAGCCATTGAGCACGCATTACCGGGCGCACCTGTCAGGTCAGCGAAGTAGCGAAACAGCAGCAAGGGAGAAACCTGCAATGCCTTCGCCAGCTTGATCAGCGTGCGCACCGACGGGTCCCTGGAAGCTCCAGCCGATAGACCGTACAGGTAGGTTCTGGAAATTCCCGCCTCCTTGGCCAGCGCAGTCAGGGGCTTGCCCAACTCTCGGCTGCGCCGTGCAACCAGCGACCTGAGGGTATCTCGCGTTCTTATATTCATACGAAGTTTGCGGTTCCCATTTTTAGGTGAACGTCATTTCTTTGTCCGCCAAAAAAGACAACCTGTCCGCCGCCACGTGTCTTGAACCATGCACACTCGCCGCCTGCTGGCGAAGTTGTGAAGGACATGGATGGGGCCCTTTTAGTCAGTCATATCCAGTGTCGTAGTTTCTCGCCTGCTTGCGAACCCAGTGTTTGTTGCATTCCTTTACATCTACCTTTGGATATAGCCATGAACCACATCAAAGCGTGCTGTAAATCCGTTGCTCAAACAGGCTTTGGCACCCTGCAAATATCAGAAGCGATGCTGCTGGATTACAAAAAAATCGTTGAGGGATACTCCGCAATATCGCCAGCCACCAAGGCCTCGTTTTCCTTCGCGAAAGACACCGATGGATTTTTCCCCTTTGGCGCTGAGTACTCGAGCCTTGAGGATCAGCCAGACCTGTGTGAGCGATTTTGTTACTGGCCTGCGCATTCATCAAAACGAAGAGCGTTTGAATTCACACGAAGTGAATTTTTTGCCGCCGTTAATGCTTTTGAACAACAGATCAGCGAGCTTGCCCAAGAATTGATGGACGGAATTTGCGCGGAGTTTGGAGCCACTTCGTTGAACTCTTTGCGTGCAACGTCCTATCTGCAACTGTGTGTCTATGGAGCTAATTCCGGGTCGGGTCAGCGCCAGTTTGCTCAGGACCCTCATGAGGATGGTCATCTGTTGTCATTTATCAAGCCGACTCGTGATGGCCTCGTCCTGGTTCGAGGCAGCTCGCTGGAGCCGGTACGCCTCTTGGAGAACGAGGTTGCAATCTTGGCCGGATCGTTACTGACTGACCTCTCAGACTATGCAATTCCCGCTGCATACCACGCGGTTCTGACTCCTCGGAGACCAATGCCACGCAGCTCTCTCATTTACTTCGTCAACCCTGATGCAGAGCAGGAACTGAGAGGCTTTTTCCGCCACCAGCCGATCGACTTGAAAAGCGCCGCCAACGCGCGCCATACCGGTTTCGGTAATCAACCCCTTCAATTGAACTGATACCCAGGCGGTCGAGCACTTCATGACTCCAGACCTCAACGTCTTTTATCTCGAAGGTCTTCTACTGGGCATCGGACTGTTCGCCGCTCCTGGACCGAAGGACACCCTGGTTATTCGCCAGGGTGTCAGTCGCAGCCCTGTCTGGGGTGTGGTGGCGGTATGCGTGTTCGCCGATATCATCCTCATCGCTCTTGGGGTCATGGGCTTGGGCTCGTTGCTCGGCAGCAAGCCAGGTTTGGTGGCGTTACTGCTGCTGTCGGGAGCGGCCTATCTGTTGTGGTTTGGCTGGCAGCGGTTATTGGCTTGTGTGCGTAACCAGTCGATGCCAGATACTCAAAGCAACCTCACCTCACAGCGCGGATTACTGCGCACGGCGGTGATACTTGGATTCGCCAATCCGTATGCTTGGCTGGATACCGTGGTGCTAATTGGCTCTATTGGTGCGGCAAAGCCCGTCAGCCAACAAGCGTTCTTTGCCGGCGGAGCAATGACCGCGTCGCTGGTATGGTTTGTGGTTTTGGCGTTGGGATGCCAAAGGTTGACGGGGCTATTTCGTTCGGCAAAGGTCTGGCGTTTGTTGGACGCCGGCGTGGTGATTTTGATGGTGTACCTCGCGGGTATGCTGATTGCTGATTTTCATCTGCTGCAGCGTCTCTGAACGGGAAAGCGCCCTCACCACAGGGGCCTTTCATTTCTCATGGAGAATGCGCCACTCAGGCCAACCCGGACTCCACCAGCAGCGCCTCAAGTCCCATCAAATCCGGCACCTTCGCCACATGCTCTCCCACCTGCACCGCTGCCAGTTCCAGCGGGCACAGCGGCACGTCCACATAGCTCAACTCGCTATCGAGCTTGTACGACCGCGGAATACCCTGGATCACCAGCGCAATAAACTTCAACGTCGGCCGCCCGCCCAGCGCATTCAACACCACGATCCGCGAGCGTTCGCCGGTCACGCTGGCCTCGCCGCACACGGCTTCGAAACTGATCAACGGAATCTGCCGATCCCGCCACGTCACTTGCCGCAGATACCACGGCGGTGCGTCGCTGGCCGGTTCGCCGCGTTGGAAGTCGATCAACTCGGCGATGGCGACGTTGGGCAGTACCAGGTGACGGTCGGCCAGGGGCAGCAGCAGGCCGGTGAGTTGGCTGGTGCGGTGGTCAAGCATGGGACTTGCTCCAATAGGCGATGCTTTCCAGCAGCACCGACTCTTGATACGGCTTGCCGAGGTATTCGTTGACGCCGATCGCCATGGCGCGGTCGCGGTGTTTCTGGCCGGTGCGGGAGGTGATCATGATGATCGGCAGGCGCATCAAGCGCGGGTCGTTGCGCACTTGCGTGGCCACTTCAAAGCCGTCCATGCGCGGCATTTCGATGTCGAGCAGCATCAAGTCCGGGGTGTGTTCTTCAAGCACAGCCAGGGCGTCGATGCCGTCTTTGGCAGTGAGCACGTTCATGCCGTTGCGCTCCAGCAGCCGGCTGGTGACTTTGCGCACGGTAACCGAGTCGTCCACTACCAGCACCAGCAAGGGGCGTTTTTTCAGCGGGTCGTTGAGGATCAGTGGCGCATCCACCGACTGCGCCGGCAAGGCCGGTTGGCGGGCGCGGATATGCGCCAGCAAGTCGATAATCAGCACCACGCGGCCGTCGCCGAGGATGGTCGCGCCGGACAAGCCTTGCACCCCCGCGAACTGCGGCCCCAGGCCCTTGACCACGATTTCCCGCGTGCCGGCCATGGCATCCACATGCACCGCCACACGCCGCTCATTGCACTGCACCAAGAGCACCGGCACCGGCTGGTACTGGCCCAGCAGTTTCGGACGGGCCACGGTATGCAGCAGGTCGCCGAGGTAAAACAGTTCGTAGCGCTGACCTGCGTATTCATAACGCGGCGGATCTTGCTGGTAGTGCCCCGCCAGCTCATGGGGCAGCACACGCACCAGCCCTTCGATGGTGTTGAGCGGGATTGCGTATTGGTCGTCGGCGCACTGCACCATCAGTGCGCGGTTGACCGACACGGTGAACGGCAGACGAATCCGAAAATGCACGCCCTCGCCCGGCGTCGATTCAATGAACATCGAACCGCCGAGCTGCCGCACTTCTTCATGCACAACGTCCATGCCCACGCCACGCCCGGAAATCTGCGTGATCTTTTCCGCAGTGGAAAACCCCGGCTGCAAGATGAACTGCAACACGTCGCGGTCGCTGATCTCTTGATGAGGGGCGAGCAACCCGCGCTTGATCGCCTTGCGCCGCACCGCTTCGAGGGGCACGCCGGCGCCGTCGTCGCGCATGTCGAAAACGATATCGCCGCCTTCGTGGGTCAGGTCCAGGGTGATGCGGCCCTTTTCCGGCTTACCGGCCAGCAGCCGCACATCGCGGGACTCCAGGCCATGGTCGACGGCGTTGCGCAGCATGTGCTCCAAGGGCGCCGCCATGCGTTCAAGCACGTTGCGGTCCATCTCACCCTCGGCATTGCCGACGATGAATTCCACGTCCTTGCCCAACTCGCCCGCCACCTGGCGCACGATGCGTTTGAGGCGCGGCAACATACGCTCGAACGGCACCATGCGCGTGCGCATCAGGCCTTCCTGCAACTCGGTGTTGATGCGTGCCTGTTGCTGCAACAGGTCGTGCGCATCCTCGTTGCGAAGGTCGAGGGTGTCCTTCAGGTCGAGCAGGTCGGAGGCGGATTCGGACAACGCGCGGGACAGTTGCTGCAACTGCGAATGGCGGTCCATCTCCAACGGATCGAAGTCTTCGTAGCCCAGGCGTTCGGCCTCGGCCTGTTGGCGGCTGAGAATGCGACCTTGGGTTTCGGTGTCGAGGCGGCGCAGTTGATCGCGCATTCGCTCAATGGTGGTTTCCACCTCGTTCAACGCAATGCGCGCGTCGTTGACCTGCTGTTCGATGCGGCCACGGAAGATCGAGGTTTCACCCGCCAGGTTGACCAGGTCGTCCAGCAGGTCGGCGGAGATTTTCACCATGTCGGCGGTAGGATCAGCGACCGCTTCGGCCTTGCCTGCGGGCAACGCCACCGGCACCACTGGCTCTACGCTGGGGTGCACCAGGCTTTTGATGCGTTCGATGAGCTTGTCCACGGAGCCCACCGGCATCCCATCCGTCACGGCGTCGATCATCTGCGCCAGGCGGTCATGGCAGCCTTGCAGCAGCGCGAACAGCTCAGCCGACGGCGCGAGCAAACCGGCGGACAGCCCTTCGTACAGAAACTCAAGCTCATGGGCCAAGTCACCAATCGGCCCGATCTCGACCATGCGCGCGCCGCCCTTTAGGGTGTGCAGGTCGCGCAACAGGGTTTCGACTTCCTGGCGATTGTTCGGCTCGGCCTGCCAGCGCAGCAACGCGCTGCCCGAGCTGTCGAGAATGTCGGCCGCTTCTTCGAGGAAGATATCCAGCAATTCCGGGTCGGCGCCCGCCGTTTCAGGCGCTGGCGCCTGGGTCGCGGGCGTACTGCTCTGTCGCAGCTCACGAAGCTTGGCAACCAGCTCGACGCTGTCGCTCAAGGGCTGGTGGTGGTGCAGTTCTTCCAGCTGCAAGGCCAGGTGTTCATGGCTGGCCATCAGCACTTGAGACAACTCGGCGCTGTAGCTGTAGCGACGGTCAACCAGGCCTTCGTAAAAGCATTCCAACTCATAGGCCAGATCGCCCACCGGGCCGATTTCAGCCATGCGCGCGCCGCCCTTGAGGGTGTGCAGGTCGCGCTGCAACGAGGACAACGGTGCAGCGTTTTCGGGCTCCAGCAGCCAGCGCTTGAGGGACTGCCCGGCGCTGTCGAGAATGTCCACGGCTTCTTCGAGGAAGATCTCGACGATCTCATCGTCCATCGCCGTTTCATGCTCCAACTGCGCGGTGGCGGCACCGAGTTCAGCGATGCTCAGGGCGCGGTTACCGTCGCTTTTGATCAGGCCGGTGGCGGACGGGTCCAGGGCTCCGTCCAGCAATTCGCGCAGGGCCTCGACCCGTGCCGGGGCCAGGCTGATTTCCTGCCCGGCGGCCAGTTGGTCAAGCATGTTGATCAGCGCTTCATGGGCCTGTTCGGCCTCCCGGAAAAACCGCTCGCTGACGGCCAGACTGCTCTCTTCCACCGCGCCATAGAGGTCAAGCAAGGCTTCGCACAGTTCGTCGATAGGGTGCAGGTCGGCGATGTGTGCCCCTTCTCCCAGCGTGGTCAGTTCATCCAGCAACGCCGTGAGTTCCTGGCGCTCGCCAGGGTGCTGTTGCCAACGACGCAGCAGGCTTTCGGCGTCGAGCAGGATATCCATGCCCTGGGCCAGGAAGTTGGTGATCAGTTGCGGGTCACGCTTGATGCGCAAGCCGGTGTTGGGCGCGTCGAGCAGCGTTGCCAACTGATGGTCAAGCAGGGCTTGGGTGCGGCCAATCAAGTCGGCCGCGCCCCTGATCGGCACCAGAGGGTCGCGATCCAGTTGGCGTAAGCCACGCTGGAACAGAGCTTCGGCTTCCAGCAGTAACTCCACCTCGTCCAGGTCCAGCGGCAGACGATGGGCCTTGTATTCGCGTGTCAGGTGATCCAGTGGGCGCACCAGCTCGGCAATCGGCAACACGCCGGCCATGTACGCACTGCCCTTGAGAGTGTGCAGCGCGCGTTGCAGCTCATCGCTGACCTGCAGCGGCACATGCTCGGCGGCCTGTTGCAGGAAGTGGTTGAGGCTGTCCAGATGGCTCTGGGCTTCGTTGCGGAAAATTTCCAGCAGCATCGGGTCGTGGGGTTCGCCAGCAGATAGGGCGCCGCAGCTGGCATAGGCGTGGGCGCGAGCGGCCAAGGCGTCGACCTCGTCGCGTTGGTGTTGGTCGTCCGTCGCAAAGTCGGAGATCAACTCCGGCAGCAGGGCCACGGCGTCATCCAGCACCTGCTGGATCTCGGGGCCTAGGGCCACACTGCGTTCCAGCACACGGTTCAGCAGGTTTTCAACAGCCCAGGCCAACTCGGCCAGGACCAGGGCGCGTACCATGCGGCCACTGCCTTTCAACGTGTGGAAAGCGCGGCGCATTTCGCCTTGGGCGGTTTTGTTCGCGCTGTTGGGCAGGTGGCGGTGCAGCACTTCGAGAACTTCGTCAGTCTCTTCAAGGAAGACTTCGCGTAGTTCATCGTCGATAGGCGCTTCATCGGCTGGCGGCGGCAGCAGACTACCGGGGCGTTGCAGGGCCGGCGGGTTGAGGCGCGAGGTAGGGTTGGCCAGTGCGTCGAACTGCGACTGGCTGGGCGTGACCTCGCTCGACAACGCACCATCGGGAGCGACCAGCGCCTGGCGCCAGGGTTTCTCGGCGGGCAGGTAGCCCAGCGTCGCCAGGCTTTGGGTGGCCAGCTCCAATACCCGCTCGCCAGCAGCGTCGGGGTCCTGGAGCATGCGTTCGAGGTAGTACTCCAAGCTGCTGATCACATCGGCAAAATGCTCCAGTTGCGCCTCTGCCGGCGGGCCTTCGTTGACCATCAACTGCTCATCGACATAGTCGGTGCAGCCGCGCATCAGGCTCGCTGCACGCGGTAGCGGAATCATCGCCAACGCGCCACGCACCTGGCTCAGCAACTCCGGCAGCGATTCCAGGCGCTGACGGTCCCAGTCGGCTTCCATGCAGTCGATCACCAGCTCTTTAGCCTGCTTCAGGCACTGGCAGCACTCACGGATCACCAACTGGTGAATCTGGGTTAGGTCGGTAGTGGGCAGGCGGCTTTCTTCGCGGCTTTCCGGCTCGACGGTGCCGGCCATTCCCGCCAAGGTGGCTTCGACGTAGAGCAGCGCGCCAGCGACATCCATCAGCACGGCGTCGTTGGGTTCGCGTTGGCCTTGGGCCAGGCTCAGTACTACCGCAAGCTGGTCGATGATGACTTTGCGCGGCTGACCGAACCCCAGCACCGCCAAGGTATCGGCGATCTGCCGCAGCGGCGCCAGCAGCGCATCAAGGTCGCTGGTGTGTTGGCGGTCGCTGCGCACGAACAGGTCGAGGCGTTCCTTGACCCGCACGAGTTCCTCGCACAACGCACCGAGCACTGAGCCCATGGCATTGCGGTCCGGCCCGGCCAGGCGGGCGCGCTCGGCGTCGACCACCGTGCTGTCGGGCAAGGCTTCATCCAGGCCGTATCGCTCTTTCAGGCTTTGCATGCGCGGCGTTGGCCGGGTGACTTTAGCGACGTAGAACAACAGGCTCTTGAGCAACTCATCCGGCGCAGATTGGTTGATGCCGCCTATGCCCTGGGCGAGCAGGCGCTTGAGTTGTTTGTCACTGGCCTTGAGCAAGCTGCGCAAAGCCGGGCTGTTGGCGACCACACCGGTGAGCATGCCCTCGACCAGCGCCGAAGCCACTTGCCACAACGGCAACAACGGCGCGCCCTGGCAGAGGGCTTCGAGGCGTGCGAACACCCGCGCCATGTCTTCCAGATTGCTCGGGCCGTGGTCTTCACGCAGCAGTCCGGCCAACGCCTGTTGCAGCAACTGGTGCCATTGACGCAGTTGCTCATGCAGCTCAGGCGGCGCGCGCTGGATCAGGGTTTCATCGGGCAGCGGCGCGATCGACAGCAATTGTGGGCTGAACAGACTGGTTTCCGAGAGCAGGCTTTCACCCCGTGCGCTGCGTAGGTCGTTGAGCAGCGGCAGCACCACCAACGGCAGATCGCGGCGGGCGCTGTGCACGCGGTCGAGGTACAGCGGCAGTTGGCCGAGGGCCTGTTGCAGAAGACGGATGCTTTCATCGCGCTGACTGACCCGCCCGGCCTTTAGCGCAAGGGCCAGTTCTTCGATCTCTTCGGCCAGCAGCGCTGCGCCGTAGAACTCGACCATTTGCAGCGCACCATGCACTTGGTGGATACCGGACAGGCATTGGCTGATCACGTCATCGTCATGGGTTTCGACAAACGCATCCAGTGCCGAACGGGCCTGTTTCAGGGTTTCGGCAATGTCGCCCTTGACCCATTCGAGGGCCACGTAGTCGTGCCGATCAACCATAACTGCTCCGCTTAGAATTCGTGGGTTGCCTGGATCTCCAGACAGATGGAGATCACATGCGGGAGGGGCGGTGCGACGATTCGACTTGCCCCCTCCCACACTTTGACTGCATTTCAATCATCAACCTGTTTGGCCGCAGGCAAGGTGAAACCCGAGACCGACCTGCGCAACTGGCTCGCCATCTTCGCCAAATTGCCGATGCTTTCGGCAGTGGCGGTGGAACCCGACGACGTCTGCGTAGTGATTTGCTGGATCACGTTCATGGTCAGGGAGATCTGCCCTGCCGACGACGTCTGTTGCTGCGCCGCATTGGAGATGCTCTGGATCAGCGCCGCCAAGGTCTTCGATACGCCTTCGATCTCTTCCAGTGCCACGCCCGCGTCTTGGGCCAGCCGTGCACCGCGCACCACTTCGGTGGTGGTCTGTTCCATGGAAATGACCGCCTCGTTGGTGTCGGTCTGGATCGCCCGCACCAGGGTTTCGATCTGGCGCGTGGCAGCCGATGAGCGCTCGGCCAGTCGCTGCACTTCATCGGCCACCACCGCAAAACCGCGCCCGGCATCCCCGGCCATGCTCGCCTGGATGGCGGCGTTGAGGGCGAGGATGTTGGTCTGGTCGGCGATGTCGTCAATCAGGCTGACGATGTCGCCAATCTCCTGGGACGATTCACCCAAACGCTTAATGCGCTTGGCGGTGTCCTGGATCTGTTCGCGGATGTTGTCCATGCCGTGGATGGTGTTGTGCACCACCTCATTGCCCTTGTTGGCGATCTCTACCGAGCGCTCCGCCACTGCCGAAGATTCGGCGGCGTTGGCCGACACTTGGTCGATGGATTGGGCCATCTGGTTGATCGCGGTGGAGGCTTCGGCGATCTGCTGGGCCTGATGCTCGGAGGCCTGGGCCAGGTGCATGGCAGTGGCCTGGGTGTCTTGCACAGCACCGGCGACCTGGCCGGCGGTAAGGTTGATCGTCGCGACCAAATCGCGCAGTTGGTCCACGGAATAGTTGATCGAGTCGGCGATGGTGCCGGTGAAGTCTTCGGTCACCGAAGCCGTCACAGTGAGGTCACCGTCGGCCAGGTCTTCGATTTCGTCCAGCAAGCGCATGATCGCGTTTTGGTTGCGCTCGTTCTTCTCGGCGGTCTCGTGCAGTTGGCGGTTGGTCTCACGCACCATCACCAGGCCAATCAGGATGATCGAGGCCAGTGCCAACAGACCCAGCACATAACCGCCGATGGTGTCGAAACTGCGCCCGCTGGCGAGGTTTTCGAACCCGATAGCCAGGTGCGACGCTTCATCAAGCAGGGTTTGCGACAGGTTGAAAATATTGCTCGCCGAGGCGCGCACCTGGAACAGCTGCGGCGAGGTTTCGAGGATTTCATCCACGGAGCCGGAAACAAACTCGAACAGCTCGGCAATGTCCGCCAGCCGCGCGCGGGCATCGTGGTCTTCGACTTGGGTGATGCGCAGCCCAGGGTTGCCGTTGAGCATGCCATTGAGGACCTGACCAAAGCGGGCGGCATCACGGCCAAAGGTGTCGGCGGCCTGCGCGGCGGTTTCGTCGCCGGCCAGCACGGTGTTGACCGCACCCAAGATACGTTCGGCCAGCAGCGACTGGCGTTGAGCCAAGGCCACCTGGCTGGCCGGGGCGCCACGTTGCAGCAGGATGTCGACGACCTTCTCCGACTCCATCTGCAATTGCGGCACGGTTTCAGCGAGGGTCGCAGCCACTTGATGCAGGGACAGCACGGTCTGCTCGCTGGCGAGGATCGCGTCGGTATTTTTCAGCAGCGCTTCCCAATCGGTCTGCACAGCACGCATCTCGGCACGGACCGCACTGGGTGCCGCGGGCAAGCCGGTTTGCGGGTCGCCTTTTTTCAGGTAGCCCCAGCGCTGGGCAAAATCGTTTCGCGCATCTCCCAACAGCTTGAAAGCAGCGGCCTTGCCAGCGGCGGCTTCGGTGGCGTTCTTGGCAATGCGTTGGGACAGCACTCGCAGTTCACCGGCGTGGCCGATGTACTGTTTGTCGTAGGTAGACTGGGTGTTGAGGTACGCGAAGTTGGCGAACAGCAGCATGATGAACACGATCAGTGCGATAAACAGCACGATGATCTGTGAACGGCTGCGCGAGCCGGCCTGGGGTTTGGGCGTGGTAGCGGTGGTCATGCGGCGACATCCATGAAGCCTGGGGCCTGGGCCAGGGCGAAGGGGCTGAAGACCTGCCACAGTGGATCACCCTCGAAGTGACCCTGGATAAACGGCGCGCCAGGGCTGGTGTTCGCCAGCAAGGCGTCTTGTGCAAAATGCTGCATCCCCACCACCTCATCCACCAGCAGCCCGACAAACAGATCGTTGTACTCCACCACCAGCACCCGCCGTTGCTTGCGCGCCTTGGACAGCGCAAGGCCGAGGAAGCCACCCAGGTCCATCACCGGCAGCAGGCGCCCGCGCAGGTTAGCAACCCCTTTGACCCAGGCCTTGACCCCAGGCATTAAAGTGCAACGTGGTTCATGCAGGACTTCGGCGACTTCGCCCATGGGCGCCACATACCAATGTTGCCCCAGGCGAAAGCCGATACCGCTCCAGCGTTGCAGGCGGGTTTCCTGGGACGGCAGGTCGGCGGCCAGCAGGCGGCAGCGGCGGTCGATGTCCAGCAGCAGCTCAAAGGCGGTTTGCGACTCGGTCATGATGGCGTGCCGTCAGCCGGCCAACACCTTGTTCAGGGTGGCGATCAAGGTTTCTTCGTCCACAGGCTTGGTCAGGTAGTCCTTTGCACCCTGGCGCGCGCCCCAGATCTTGTCGGTTTCCTGATCCTTGGTGGTGATGATGATGATCGGGATGCCGTTGGTTTCCGGCTCCTTGGACAGTTGGCGAGTAGCCTGAAAGCCATTGAGGCCAGGCATCACGATGTCCATCAGCACTGCGTCGGGCTTTTCCTGGCGAGCCAGGGCCACGCCGTCCGCACCGTTCTCGGCCTTGAGGACTTGGTGGCCGTGCTTTTCCAGCATGCCGGTGAGTTTGTACATTTCGGTCGGCGAATCGTCGACGATCAGAACACGTGCCATGGTTTTCCCCACTACATTGGTCGGCGCCGGCCCTCGTGGGGCGGCGTCAGTGTGCTTGTTCTACTGCGGCGAACCCCGGCACATAGGCCTTGATTGCACCCAGCAGTTCTTCCTTGCTGAAAGGCTTGGTCAAAAACTGATCGACACCCACGATGCGCCCCTTGGCCTTGTCGAACAGACCGTCCTTGGAGGACAACATGATCACCGGAATCGACTTGAACGCCGGGTTGTTCTTCACCAGGGCGCAGGTCTGATAACCATCCAGGCGCGGCATCATGATGTCTACAAAGATAATGTGCGGGTGATGATCAACAATCCGCGCCAGGGCATCGAAACCGTCGATGGCCGTAATGACCTCGCACCCCGAGTTCTTCAACAGCGTCTCGGCGGTGCGGCGGATCGTTTTCGAATCGTCGATCACCATCACTCTCAAGGCGTTGGAATGCTGTTCCATATCTGCTCTACCATCGCCACAGCGAGTCGGTTTTCGGTGTGTACTGCCTGATGTTGCACAGGATGATCGCCGCAGGCCTTGGATTTCAAGGGCTGCTGCGCTGTGGCAGTCTTTTTAGCACAGTCTCGGAGAGCAATCTATCGAGGCACCCGCCAGGTGGTTTTTCCTTGACCCACAACAGCCGCAGCGCCACTCTGACGCCACTTTTATGCGCCCAATTTGCTAGAGGAAATCCCCCATGAGCGTTCGCGTCGGCATTGTCATGGACCCTATCGCCAGCATTTCCTATAAAAAGGACAGCTCGCTGGCCATGCTTCTGGCCGCCCAGGCCCGCGGCTGGACCCTGTTCTATATGGAGCAGCGCGATCTGTACCAGGGCGACGGCGAGGCCCGTGCGCGCATGCGCCCGCTGCAGGTGTTCGCCAACCCGGAAAAATGGTTCGAGCTTTCGGACGAAATCGACAGCCCCCTGAGCGACCTGGACGTGATCCTGATGCGCAAGGATCCGCCGTTCGACATGGAATTCGTCTACTCCACCTATCTGCTGGAGCAGGCCGAGCGCGCCGGCGTGCTGATCGTCAACAAGCCGCAAAGTCTGCGCGACTGCAATGAAAAGCTGTTCGCCACACTGTTCCCGCAGTGCACACCGCCGACCGTGGTCAGCCGCCGCGCCGATGTGCTGCGTGAATTCGCCGCCAAACACGGCGATGTGATTCTCAAGCCGTTGGACGGCATGGGCGGTACGTCGATCTTCCGTCACCGCGCTGGCGACCCGAACCTGTCGGTGATCCTGGAAACCCTGACCGCCCTGGGCACCCAGCAGATCATGGGCCAGGCTTACCTGCCAGCGATCAAGGACGGCGACAAGCGCATTCTGATGATCGACGGCGAACCGGTGGACTACTGCCTCGCGCGTATCCCGGCGGCAGGCGAGACCCGAGGCAACCTGGCGGCAGGTGGGCGCGGTGAAGCACGGCCTTTATCGGATAAGGATCGCTGGATCGCTAGCCAAGTTGGCCCGACCTTGCGGGAAAAAGGCCTGCTGTTTGTAGGCCTTGACGTAATTGGTGAAAATCTCACCGAAATCAACGTCACCAGCCCGACCTGTATTCGCGAGATAGACAATGCATTTGGCACGAACATCGGCGAAATGCTGATGGCCGCCATTGAGCGCAAGCTCGCAGCCAAGTGATATAGAACAGCCGGACACACACCAACATTGCGTTATCATGCGCCACCTGTGAAACGCGCGATGTTGGTTCTTTTGTCATGACACTCCCGTCCGATCTGCCCCCCGAACTCTCCCACAGCGGCGTGCGCCCGGCTGATCGGCTCGGATTTACCCTGTTTCTGGCTGCCTTGATTCATTTGGCCTTGCTCCTTGGCGTGGGCTTCACCATGGTCGAACCCAAGCAGATCACCAAGACCCTGGAAATCACCCTCGCCACGTTCAAGAGTGAAAAGAAGCCCGAGAAGGCAGATTTTCTAGCCCAGGACAATCAACAGGGCAGCGGCACCCTCGACAAGAAAGCCATCCCCAAAACCACCGAACTGGCGCCGTTCCAGGACAACAAGGTCAATAAAGTCACGCCACCTCCTGCGCCGAAGCCCGAGGTCAAGCAGGCTACGCCCAAGCCTACGGTGGCCACCATCGCACCCAAACCGCAAAAAGCCCCGGTCCAACGCGAAAAGACCAAGACCGAGCCGCAGCCGGAGCCCGTAAAACCGGCGCCTACCTTCGACAGCTCGACCCTGTCCGACGAAATCTCCAGCCTGGAAGCCGAACTGGCTAACGAGCAGCAGTTGTACGCCAAGCGCCCACGCATCTACCGCTTGAATGCCGCCTCGACCATGCGCGACAAAGGCGCCTGGTATAAAGACGAGTGGCGTAAGAAGGTCGAGCGCATCGGTAACCTCAACTACCCGGAAGAAGCGCGGCGCCAGCAGATCTACGGCAACTTGCGTCTATTGGTATCGATCAACCGCGACGGCACCTTATATGAAGTGCAGGTGTTGGAGTCCTCCGGCCAACCACTGCTGGACCAGGCCGCCCAACGCATCGTGCGCCTGGCCGCGCCCTTTGCCCCGTTTACCGGCGACCTGAATGACGTGGACCGCCTGGAAATCATCCGTACCTGGAAGTTTGCCAAGGGCGATCGGCTCTCCAGCAACTGATCAGACATGTCCTGCCACAGATAACTCCAGCTTGTCAGTTCGCCCCTCCAACGCCACACTAGCGGACATGAAAAATGTCAGCCCGACCTACCTCAAGCACCAATTCCTGATCGCCATGCCCCATATGGCCGACCCGAACTTTGCGCAGACCTTGACCTACATCGTCGAGCACACGGCCAATGGTGCCATGGGGTTGGTGGTGAACCGCCCTCAAGCGCTGAACCTCGCCGATATCCTTGAGCAACTGCGTCCGGAGATCGATCCGCCGGCCCGTTGCCAAGCGGTGCCGATCTACATCGGCGGGCCGGTACAAACTGATCGCGGCTTTGTGCTGCACCCGACCGGGCCGACGTTCCAGGCCACGGTGGACCTGGACGGTGTGTCGCTGTCCACCTCCCAGGACGTGTTGTTCGCCATCGCCGACGGTGTAGGCCCAGAGCAAAGCGTGATCACCTTGGGGTACGCCGGTTGGGAAGCAGGGCAACTGGAGGCCGAACTGGCCAGCAATGCCTGGCTGACCTGCCCCTTCGACGCCGACATCCTGTTCAACACGGCCAGTGAACTGCGCCTGGAAGCGGCCGCCGCCAAGTTGCGGGTCAACCTCAGCCTGCTGACCAGCCAGGCGGGGCACGCCTGATGGCCTTGCGTCTGATCCTCGGTTTTGACTACGGCACCAAACAGATCGGCGTAGCGGTCGGCCAGGTGATCACCGGCCAGGCCCGCGAGTTGTGCACCCTCAAGGCCCAGAACGGCATACCGGACTGGAATCAGGTCGAAGCCCTGATCAAGGAATGGAAGCCCGACGCGGTGGTGGTCGGCCTGCCCCTGAACATGGACGGCACCCCCAGCGACATGTGCCTGCGCGCCGAAAAATTCGCCCGTCGCCTCAATGGTCGTTACAACATCCCCTTCTATACCCACGATGAACGCCTGACCACCTTTGAAGCCAAGGGTGAACGCCGCGACCGTGGCGGCCAGAAGGGCAGTTACCGCGACAACCCCGTAGACGCCATCGCCGCCGCCTTGCTGTTGCAGGGCTGGCTGGACGAAAACACCGCTTTATTTGAATCCTGACTGACGCGGCTTGCCGCGTCTTCTTACGTTTGAGCCCGGAACTTGCCTACAGCAAGGCCTTGAAGGAGCCACCATGAGCCTGCCCAATCCCGCCGAACTGATCAGCCAGATGGCATTACGCCTCAAAGCGCACCTGGAACACCGCGGAATCAGCGAACCGCGCTTTATCGGTATTCGCACCGGCGGTGTGTGGGTCGCTCAGGCGTTACTGGACGAACTGGGCAGCGACTCGCCACTGGGCACCCTCGACGTGTCCTTCTACCGTGATGACTTCAGCCAGAACGGCCTGCACCCGCAAGTGCAGCCCTCGGCCCTGCCGTTCGAAGTCGAAGGCCAGCACCTGGTGTTGATCGACGACGTGCTGATGAGCGGCCGTACCATCCGCGCCGCCATGAACGAACTGTTCGACTACGGCCGCCCGGCCAGCATCACGCTGGTCTGCCTGCTGGATCTGGACGCCGGCGAGTTGCCTATCAGCCCGGATGTGGTTGGCGCGACCCTGTCGCTGCAAGCCCAGCAACGGGTAAAATTGTCCGGTCCAACGCCGCTCGAACTCGAACTGCAAGACCTCGCCCTTTAAACCGCCTTGTAAAGAGTCCCCGCGATGACGCCTCTAGATGCCAAGCGCCCGCTGCAGCTCAATGCTCAGGGCCAGTTGCAACACTTTTTGTCCCTCGACGGTTTGCCCCGCGAACTGCTCACCGAAATCCTCGACACCGCCGACTCATTCCTCGAAGTCGGTGGCCGGGCGGTGAAGAAAGTCCCGTTGCTGCGCGGCAAAACCATCTGCAACGTGTTCTTCGAAAACTCCACCCGCACTCGCACCACCTTTGAACTGGCGGCCCAGCGGCTGTCGGCCGACGTGATCACGCTGAACGTGTCCACTTCGTCGGCGAGCAAGGGCGAAACCCTGCTCGACACCCTGCGTAACCTGGAAGCCATGGC
The DNA here is from genome assembly GCF_052113765.1 of Pseudomonas sp. W22_MBD1_FP4. Classification (NCBI taxonomy): domain Bacteria; kingdom Pseudomonadati; phylum Pseudomonadota; class Gammaproteobacteria; order Pseudomonadales; family Pseudomonadaceae; genus Pseudomonas; species Pseudomonas sp. W22_MBD1_FP4. Next base: position 64,211 of record NZ_JBGQOI010000022.1, read on the forward strand.
CGCCGATATGTTCGTGGTGCGCCACGGCGACTCCGGCGCCGCGCATTTCATCGCCGAGCACGTGTGCCCGCAGGTAGCGATCATCAACGGCGGCGACGGCCGTCACGCCCACCCGACCCAAGGCATGCTCGACATGCTCACCATCCGTCGGCACAAGGGCAGCTTTGAAAACCTATCGGTGGCCATCGTCGGCGACATCCTGCACTCGCGGGTAGCACGCTCGAACATGCTGGCCCTGAAAACCCTGGGTTGCCCGGACATCCGCGTGATCGCGCCGAAAACCCTGCTCCCCATCGGCATTGAGCAGTACGGCGTGAAGGTCTACACCGACATGGCCGAAGGCCTCAAGGATGTAGACGTGGTGATCATGTTGCGCCTGCAACGCGAGCGTATGTCCGGTGGTTTGCTGCCGAGCGAGGGTGAGTTCTACCGCTTGTTCGGCCTGACCACCGCGCGCCTGGCCGGCGCCAAACCGGATGCCATCGTGATGCACCCGGGTCCGATCAACCGAGGGGTGGAGATTGAGTCAGCGGTGGCCGATGGCAATCAGTCAGTAATTCTCAACCAGGTGACCTACGGCATCGCCGTGCGCATGGCGGTGTTGTCCATGGCCATGAGCGGGCAAACCGCGCAACGTCAATTCGAGCAGGAGAACGCCCAGTGAAGCTCAGCATTCTTGGCGCTCGCGTTATCGACCCGGCCAGTGGCCTGGATCAAGTCACCGATCTTCATCTGGAAGCCGGCAAGATCATCGCCATCGGCGCCGCCCCCAGCGATTTCAGCCCCAGCCAGACCATCGACGCCAAAGGCCTGGTGGCCGCGCCTGGGCTGGTGGACCTGAACGTCGCCCTGCGCGAGCCGGGTTACAGCCGTAAAGGCAGCATCGCCAGCGAAACCCGCGCCGCTGCGGCCGGTGGCGTGACCAGCCTGTGCTGCCCGCCGCACACCAAGCCGATCCTCGATACGTCGGCCGTGACCGAGCTGATCCTCGACCGTGCCCGCGAAGCTGGCAATTGCAAAGTGTTCCCCATCGGCGCCCTGAGCAAAGGTCTGGAAGGCGAACAACTCGCCGAATTGATCGCCCTGCGCGACGCTGGTTGCGTGGCCTTCGGCAACGGTCTTGAGAGCTTCCGCAGTACCCGCACCTTGTGCCGCGCCCTGGAATACGCGGCCACCTTCGATCTGACGGTGATCTTCCACTCCCAGGACCGCGACCTGGCCGAAGGCGGCTTGGCCCATGAAGGCGCCGTCGCCAGTTTCCTCGGCCTGCCGGGTATTCCGGAAACCGCCGAAACCGTCGCTCTTGCCCGTGACCTGCTGCTGGTGGAACAAAGCGGCGTACGCGCGCACTTCAGCCAACTCACCAGTGCCCGGGGCGTGGCCCTGATTGCACAGGCCCAGGCTCGCGGTCTGCCGGTGACTGCGGATGTGGCGCTGTACCAATTGATCCTCACGGATGAAGCGCTGATCGACTTCTCCAGCCTGTACCACGTGCAACCGCCCCTGCGCACCCTGGCCGACCGTGACGGTTTGCGTGCCGCGGTCAAATCCGGTGTGGTTTCGGCGATTTCCAGCCACCACCAGCCACACGAGCGCGATGCCAAGCTGGCACCGTTTGGCGCGACCGAGCCGGGGATCAGCAGTGTGGAGCTGTTGCTGCCACTGGCGATGACGCTGGTGGAGGATGGCCTGCTCGACTTGCCGACGCTGCTCCAGCGCCTGAGCGCTGGCCCGGCCGAAGCCTTGCGCCTGCCGGCCGGCAAATTGGCCGTGGGTGCCGCAGCGGATCTGGTGCTGTTTGACACGGCCAGCTCCACGGTTGCCGGGGAGCACTGGCTGTCCAAGGGTGAAAACTGCCCGTTCATCGGCCATAGCCTGCCGGCGAGCGTGCGCTACACCTTGGTGGATGGGCGCATCAGCTACCAGGCCTAAAGCGGGCACGCAAAAAAAGTGGGAGGGGGCTTGCCCCCGATTGCAGTGGGTCAGCAATAAATGAGCTGACTGATCCACCGCTATCGGGGACAAGCCCCCTCCCACATTTAGTTCTCTATAGAGCCTGAGAAATCAGCGTCCCCCGTTGCGCTCTGCATTGCGGATCGAAACCTGGGTATTCAACGTCCAGAAGTCATACAGCACCCCCACCAGGAACAAGCCACCGGTCAGCAGGTAGATCAGGCCGGTGATCCATTTGCCCTGGTACATGCGGTGCACGCCGAACACCCCCAGAAACGCCAACAGAATCCACGCCACGTTGTATTCGATGGGACCGGCGGTAAAGCGCAGGTCGGCTTCACGGTCCATGGCCGGGATCAGGAACAGGTCGATCAGCCAGCCGATACCCAGCAGGCCAAGGGTAAAAAACCAGATCGTCCCGGTGACAGGTTTGCCGTAATAAAAACGATGCGCGCCGGTAAACCCGAAAATCCAGAGCAGGTAACCGATCACCTTGCTGTGGGTGTCTTGTTGCGGCCCAACCTGTTGATAGGTGTTCATGACGTACCTCTTTTGCTTCGATAGATAAATTTTTTCATTTTCTTTGTGACTTTTTTACGGGCGCCCGACGTACGGCAAATGGTATCTTCACTGCCCTGAAAGCCTTATGCCACCTGACTTGTGTAGGACAATTGCGGCGAATCGTCGCGTATTTCCTGATTTTGACGTCAAGGTTCAGTCGACAAACGGCCTGAGAACGACACAAAAAGCTGTTATAAAGTTGCGCGCAAACCCATAAGAGCCACGCCTAATGCGACCATTTTTAAAGACATGGCTAACCATTTGCCTATTAATGCCATTGGCCGCCCACGCCACCAATCGTGAGCAACGACTTCCGAACGTTAACGGTTTCACCCCTAAAGTCCACAGCACGCCAAGCACTGCCAAATCGGTAAAGCCGACCGTCAGCCGCCCGACTCAATTGAGCAAGGCGCACGGTAAAGCAGTTCCCGGCCTCGTGGCAGTCAACACCAAGCAAAGCAGCAACGTCCTCAGCCGCGCCGTAAACGTGCTCGGTACACCTTATCGTTGGGGCGGCAGCAGCCCAAGTAAAGGGTTCGACTGCAGCGGCCTGGTGAAATATGCGTTCAACGACGTAGCCGCCGTGGATCTGCCGCGCACTTCCAATGCCATGGCCGCCGGCCACGGGCAGAAGGTTGATCGCAAGGACCTGAAACCAGGTGATCTGCTGTTCTTCAAATTGAAGAGCCGCCAGGTCAATCACGTTGCCATCTACTTGGGCAATGACCGTTTTATCCACGCACCGCGTCGTGGCAAGTCGGTCAGCATCGACACGTTGAAAAAGCCGTTTTGGGACAAGAACTACGTGATTGCCAAGCGGGTTCTGCCGAAAGAGCAGAACACCTTGCGAGTGGTTCAACGCTGATTTCAAGCTGAAATGCAGTCGTCAATGTGAGAGGGGGCTTGCTCCCGATAGCGGTGGATCAGTCAGTTTATCTGTACCTGACTCACTGCAATCGGGAGCAAGCCCCCTCCCACATTTGGATCTCCTTATATCTCCCGATCTTAGATATCCCCAGGCACCCTCGCCTTCTCCAGCGCCTCTTCCCGGGTGATCACGCCCTGCGTGACCAACGCCTTCAAACTCATATCCAATGTCTTCATCCCCAACGCCCCGCCGGTCTGGATAGCCGAGACCATCTGCGCCACCTTGTCCTCACGAATCAGATTACGAATGGCTGGCGTGCCCAACATGATTTCATGGGCCGCCACGCGCCCGCCGCCGAGCTTCTTCACCAGCACCTGTGACACCACCGCCTGCAACGACTCCGACAACATTGAGCGGACCATGGCCTTTTCGCCGGCCGGGAACACGTCGACCAGCCGATCCACGGTCTTTGCCGCGGAGGTAGTGTGCAAGGTGCCAAATACCAGATGCCCGGTTTCAGCCGCCGTCAGGGCCAGGCGGATGGTTTCCAGGTCACGCAGTTCGCCCACCAGGATCACATCGGGGTCTTCACGCAGCGCCGAACGCAGGGCTACCGAAAAACTGTGGGTGTCGCGGTGCACCTGGCGCTGGTTGATCAGCGCGATTTTCGGCCTGTGGATAAATTCGATGGGGTCTTCGAGCGTAAGGATGTGCTGGCGCCGATGCTGATTGAGGTAATCGATCATTGCCGCCAGAGTGGTGGACTTGCCGGAGCCAGTGGGTCCGGTCACCAGCACCAGGCCACGTGGCAATTGGGCGATGCGTTGGAACACCGCCCCGAGACCCAGGCTATCCAGGCTCTGGACTTCGGCCGGAATAGTACGAAACACCGCGCCCATGCCGCGATCCTGTTGGAATACGTTGGCCCGGAAGCGCGCTACACCCGGCAGCTCGAAGGCAAAATCCGTTTCAAGAGATGTTTCGAAATCCTTTTGCTGGTATTGATTGAGCAAAGGGCTCAATAAATCCGCGACTTGCGGGGCAGAAAGCACCGGCCAATCCATCGGCCAGACTTCGCCATCGATTCGCCACATCGGCGCCAGCCCCGCCGACAGGTGCAGGTCGGAGGCGCCACGGCGCACGCCGGCCACCAGTAATTCAGTGATATCCATAGGGCTTTCCATTTCCAGTAGAATGCCGCGGACTCCATATCCACGGGCGCATCTTGAATGTCGACGATAGCAGACAACATCGGCCTGGTTAGCCAGCGCATCCGCGCCGCAGCCGACGCCGTGCAACGTGACGCAAGCAGCATCCACCTGCTGGCCGTGAGCAAGACCAAACCCGCCCAAGCAGTGCGCGAAGCCTATGCCGCCGGGCAGCTCGAATTCGGCGAAAACTATCTGCAGGAAGCCCTGGGCAAACAGGCTGAATTAACCGACCTGCCCTTGAGTTGGCACTTCATCGGCCCCATTCAATCGAACAAGACGCGCGCTATCGCCGAGAACTTCGCTTGGGTGCATTCCGTGGACCGCCTCAAAATTGCACAACGCCTGTCCGAACAACGCCCGGCCGACCTGCCGCCGCTGAACATCTGTATCCAGGTCAATGTCAGCGGCGAAGCCAGCAAGTCCGGCTGCACGCCCGCCGACTTGCCGGCCCTGGCCAATGCCATCAGCGCCCTGCCGCGCTTGACGCTGCGTGGCCTGATGGCAATCCCCGAGCCGACTGAAGATCGGACCGAGCAAGATGCAGCGTTCGCTACCGTTCGCGACCTGCAAAACAGCCTGAACCTGCCGCTCGACACGCTTTCCATGGGCATGAGCCACGACCTTGAGTCGGCCATCGCCCAAGGCGCCACCTGGGTGCGGATCGGTACCGCCCTATTTGGCGCCCGTGATTACGGCCAGCCGTGAAATGGCTGACCTCCCTCTGAATAAGGACCTGTCATGAGCAACACGCGTATTGCCTTTATCGGCGCCGGTAACATGGCGGCCAGCCTGATCGGCGGCCTACGGGCCAAGGGCCTGGACGCCGCGCAGATCCGCGCCAGCGACCCGGGCGCCGACACCCGTGCGCGCGTCAGCGCCGAGCACGGTATCGACACCTTTGCCGACAATGCCGAGGCCATCCAAGGCGTCGACGTGATCGTGCTGGCGGTCAAGCCACAAGCCATGAAGGCCGTGTGCGAAAGCCTGCGCCCAAATCTGCAACCGCATCAGTTGGTGGTGTCCATCGCTGCCGGCATAACCTGCGCCAGCATGAAGAAGTGGCTGGGGGCCCAGCCCATCGTACGTTGCATGCCCAACACTCCGGCTCTGCTGCGCCAAGGCGTCAGCGGTTTGTATGCCACCGCCGAGGTCAGCACCGAACAACGTGACCAGGCCCAAGAGCTGCTGTCCGCCGTGGGCATTGCTCTGTGGCTGGATCAGGAACAACAACTGGACGCGGTCACCGCCGTCTCCGGCAGCGGCCCGGCATACTTCTTCCTGCTGATTGAAGCCATGACCGCCGCCGGCGTGAAACTCGGCCTGCCACGGGAAGTCGCTGAGCAACTGTCCGAGCAGACCGCCTTGGGCGCCGCGAAGATGGCCGTGTCCAGCGATGCGGATGCCGCCGAGCTGCGCCGTCGCGTGACCTCACCAGGCGGCACGACGCAGGCCGCCATTGAATCGTTCCAGGCCGGGGGCTTTGAAGCCCTGGTGGAAAAAGCATTGGGTGCCGCTGCGCACCGATCGGCTGAAATGGCCGAACAACTGGGCAACTAAGGAGCCAATATGATTGGTTTGAACACCGCAGCCGTCTACGTGCTGCAAACCCTCGGCAGCCTCTACTTGCTGATCGTGCTGTTGCGTTTCGTGCTGCAACTGGTACGTGCCAACTTCTACAACCCGCTCTGCCAGTTCATCGTCAAGGCGACCCAGCCGCTGCTCAAGCCGTTGCGCCGGGTGATCCCGAGCCTGTTCGGCCTGGATATGTCGTCGCTGGTGCTGGCGATCCTGGTGCAGTTGGCCTTGATGGCGCTGACACTGCTGCTGACGTACGGCACCACCGGCAATTTCATACAGTTGCTGATTTGGGCAATCATCGGCGTGACCGCGCTGTTCCTGAAGATTTTCTTCTTCGCCTTGATCATCAGCGTGATCCTGTCCTGGGTCGCCCCGGGTAGCCACAACCCTGGCGCCGAACTGGTGAACCAGATCTGCGAGCCCGCCCTGGCGCCATTCCGCCGCCTGCTGCCGAACCTGGGCGGCCTGGATATCTCGCCGATTCTGGCGTTCATGGTGCTCAAGCTGCTGGACATGCTGGTGATCAACAACCTGGCCACCATGACCGGGATGCCTGAGATTCTGCGCCTGCTGATCTGACGCAAACAAATGAGGGCGGGGCTTGCTCCCTCCCTCATTTCGCAGCGCGCAGGCCTTTGCTTGCCGCTGGGTGCAGTGGTCTTTAGACTTACGCCTCATTTAAACGAGAGCAGGGTCGATGCCAGCTGCCTTTCCCCCCGATTCTGTTGGTCTGGTCGTGCCCCAAGTGGCGCACTTCAGCGAACCCCTGGCCCTGGCCTGCGGCCGTTCTCTGCCCGCCTACGACCTGATCTACGAAACCTATGGCCAACTGAACGCCACGGCGAGCAACGCCGTGCTGATCTGCCACGCCTTGTCCGGTCATCACCACGCAGCAGGCTTCCACAGTGCCGACGAGCGCAAGCCCGGCTGGTGGGACAGCTGTATCGGTCCCGGCAAGCCCATCGACACCAACAAATTCTTCGTGGTCAGCCTGAACAACCTCGGCGGCTGCAACGGCTCCACTGGCCCCAGCAGTATCAACCCGGAAACCGGCAAGCCGTTCGGCGCCGACTTCCCGGTGCTGACCGTGGAAGACTGGGTACACAGCCAAGCGCGTCTTGCCGATTTGTTGGGTATCAACCAGTGGGCCGCCGTGATCGGTGGCAGCCTGGGCGGGATGCAGGCACTGCAATGGACCATCACCTACCCTGATCGCGTACGCCATTGTCTGGCTATCGCCTCGGCCCCCAAGTTGTCGGCGCAAAACATCGCCTTCAACGAAGTGGCGCGCCAGGCGATCCTCACCGACCCCGAGTTCCACGGCGGTTCGTTCCAGGAAGCGGGCGTGATTCCCAAGCGCGGCTTGATGCTGGCGCGGATGGTCGGGCATATCACCTACCTGTCCGATGACTCCATGGGCGAAAAATTCGGCCGTGGCCTCAAGAGCGAGAAGCTCAACTACGATTTCCACAGCGTCGAATTCCAGGTCGAAAGCTACCTGCGTTATCAGGGCGAGGAGTTCTCCGGGCGTTTCGATGCCAACACCTATCTGCTGATGACCAAGGCCCTGGACTATTTCGACCCGGCGGCCAACCACGACGATGACCTGGCGAAAACCTTCGAAGGCGCCACGGCCAAGTTCTGCGTGATGTCGTTCACCACCGACTGGCGCTTCTCCCCGGCCCGCTCCCGCGAGCTGGTGGATGCACTGATGGCCGCACGCAAAGACGTGTGCTACCTGGAAATCGATGCGCCGCAAGGCCACGACGCCTTCCTGATTCCGATCCCGCGTTACTTGCAGGCGTTCGGCAATTACATGAACCGGATTACAGTGTGAGAACGCCATGAGAGCCGACCTGGAAATCATCCAAGAATGGATCCCCGCAGGCAGCCGCGTGCTTGACCTGGGCTGCGGCGATGGCGAACTGCTGAGCTGGCTGCGCGACAACAAGCAAGTCACCGGCTATGGCCTGGAAAACGACCCGGACAACATCGCCCAGTGCGTGGCCAAGGGCATCAACGTGATCGAGCAGGACTTGGACAAGGGCCTGGGTAACTTTGCCAGCAACAGCTTCGACATCGTGGTGATGACCCAAGCCCTGCAAGCAGTGCACTACCCTGACCGCATCCTCGACGAAATGCTGCGCGTGGGTCGCCAGTGCATCATCACCTTCCCTAACTTCGGCCACTGGCGCTGCCGCTGGTACCTGGCGACCAAGGGTCGCATGCCGGTGTCGGATTTCCTGCCTTACACGTGGTACAACACGCCGAACATCCACTTCTGCACCTTCGAAGACTTCGAAGCGCTGTGTGGCGAGCGTGAAGCCAAAGTGATTAACCGACTTGCCGTCGATCAACAGCACCGTCACGGCTGGGCGAGTAAACTATGGCCCAACCTGTTGGGCGAAATCGGTATCTACCGGGTCAGCAGTCCTGGCCTGACCGACCACAAAATTGCCGTCTAATCATTTTCCAGAGGGGCGCTCATGAGTCGCTTGGCTATTTTTCTACTGACCGCTTGCCTGGGTGCCAACGCCTTGGCAGCCGACGCTATCGATGCAAATCGCAAGAAAGACTTCGGCGATATCACCGTTCACTACAACACCTTCACCTCCAGCTTCCTGCAACCGGAAACCGCCCAGAAAGTCGGCGTGGTACGCAGTAAGGAAAAGGGCTTGATCAATGTGACCGTGATCAAGGGCGTGACCCCCGTGGCCGCACAAGTAACGGGCACCATCAAGGATCTGGGCGGCAAGAGCGAGATCCTCACCTTCAAGCAAATCAACGAAAAAGGCGGGATCAATTATCTCGCGCCCTACGCCGTGACCCAGCGGGAATACAAGACGTTTACCATCAACGTTGAAACCGGCGGCAAAGCCCATAGCTTCCAATTCAACCAGGAACTGTTTCCGGCGGAATGATGAACCTTACCCAGCTCGTACTCGCCAGCCATAACGCCGGCAAACTCAAAGAACTGCAGGCCATGCTCGGCGACTCCGTGCAACTGCGCTCGATTGGCGAGTTCAGCCAGGTCGAGCCGGAAGAGACAGGCCTGTCGTTCGTCGAGAACGCCATCCTCAAGGCGCGCAATGCGGCGCGTATCTCGGGCCTTCCGGCGCTGGCGGATGACTCTGGCCTGGCGGTGAATTTTCTCGGCGGAGCCCCTGGCATCTATTCGGCGCGCTACGCCGATGGCAAAGGTGACGCGGCCAACAACGCCAAGTTGCTGGACGCCCTCAAGGACGTGCCGGACGCCGAACGCGGCGCGCAGTTCGTCTGCGTGCTGGCCCTGGTGCGCCATGCGGACGACCCGTTGCCGATCCTTTGCGAAGGCCTGTGGCACGGGCGCATCCTGCATGCGGCCAGCGGTGAGCATGGTTTTGGCTATGACCCGCTGTTCTGGGTGCCAGAGCGCAATGTCTCCAGCGCCGAACTGAGCCCGGCCGACAAGAACCAGATCAGCCACCGCGCCCGCGCAATGGATTTGCTGCGCCAACGCCTGAGCCTGAAATGACCCAAGACACCCAGGCGCTGCCGCTGATCCACGGCGGCGCGCAAACACCTCGGGCGGCCTTGCCCGTGCTGCCGCCCCTGGCGCTGTATATCCACATCCCGTGGTGCGTACGTAAATGCCCGTATTGCGACTTCAACTCTCACACCGCAAGCAAAGTGCTGCCGGAAGAAGAGTACGTGGACGCACTGTTGGCCGACCTCGATCAGGACCTGCATGCCGTTTACGGCCGGGAACTGAGTTCGATCTTCTTCGGCGGTGGCACCCCAAGCCTGTTCAGCGCTGCAGCACTGGGTCGCCTGCTCAAAGGCGTGGAAGCGCGCATCCCGTTTGCCGGCGATATCGAGATCACCTTGGAAGCCAACCCCGGCACGTTCGAACAAGAGAAGTTCGTGGCGTACCGCAAGCTGGGGATCAACCGCCTGTCCATCGGTATCCAGAGCTTCCAGCAGGAAAAACTTCAGGCCCTGGGCCGTATCCACAATGGCGACGAAGCTGTGCGCGCTGCCGGGATGGCGCGCCAGGCCGGATTTGATAACTTCAACTTGGACCTGATGCACGGTTTGCCCGATCAGTCCCTGGACGACGCCCTCAGCGACCTGCGCCAGGCCATCGCGCTCAAACCCACGCATTTGTCCTGGTATCAATTGACCCTGGAACCCAACACGGTGTTCTGGAACCAGCCGCCGGCGCTGCCAGAAGACGACACCCTCTGGGACATCCAGGAAGCAGGCCAGGCACTGCTGGCCGAGCACGGTTACGCCCAATACGAAGTGTCAGCCTATGCCCAACCGGGCCGCCCGGCGCGGCATAACCTGAATTACTGGAGCTTCGGCGACTTTATCGGCATCGGCGCCGGCGCCCACGGCAAGCTCAGCCATCCGGACGGGCGCATCGTGCGCACCTGGAAGACCCGCGCGCCAAAGGACTACCTGAACCCGGCCAAAAGCTTCCAGGCTGGGGCGAAGGAGCTGACCAATGACGAGCTACCTTTCGAGTTTCTGATGAACGCTCTGCGCCTCACCGACGGCGTCGACGCCAGGCTCTACGCCGAGCGCACGGGCCTCGACCTGGCGAGCCTCGACGAGGCACGTCGCGAGGCAGAACAAAGTGGCTTAATGCAGGTCGAACCGTCACGCCTGGCGGCCACTGATCGCGGGCAACTCTTTCTCAATGACCTGTTGCAGAAGTTTTTGAGCTGACGCTCTAAGGAATTCGAATGGATTTGGTACTCGACCTGCTCGCCACCGTATCCCGCTGGAGCCGCAGCAACCTGTCGGAAATCTCCCTAGCGCTCGTGGGCTGTTTGCTGGTGCTGTTCGGCGCAGATATCAAGGGCTGGGTCGAAGCACGCCTGGGCAGCATCGCCGGCGCCTTGCGGGTCCCGCTGATGGCATTGGTGTGCATGGTCGGCAGCGGCGCTGCATTGATCTACGCCACACCGTGGATTGTGCGGGGCTTGAGCCAGTTCAATAACTACAGCCTGGCGCCGGTGTTGGTGGTGGTGCTGGTGTTGATTGGCGTCGTCGCCGATCGCCGCTGACCTCAAATCCAACACAAAACAACTGTGGGAGGGGGCTTGCCCCGATAGCGGTGGATCAGTCACTTTGATGTCGACTGACACTCCGCTATCGGGGGCAAGCCCCCTCCCACATTGAATTGCATTTCAAGCCAGTGGCGAGTTACGCCAACTTCTCAAACTTCAAATCCCAAACCCCATGCCCCAACCGCTCGCCGCGACGTTCGAACTTGGTGATCGGACGCTCAGCCGGGCGCGGCACGCATTTGCCATCTTCGGCCAGGTTGCGGTAGCCAGGGGCAACGTCCATCACTTCCAGCATGTATTCGGCATACGGCTCCCAGTCGGTGGCCATGTGCAGGATGCCGCCAACCTTGAGCTTGCTGCGCACCAGTTCCGCGAAGGAAGCCTGGACGATGCGGCGTTTGTGGTGGCGGGATTTATGCCATGGGTCCGGGAAGAACAGCATCAGGCGGTCAAGGCTGTTGTCGGCGATGCAACGGTTAAGCACTTCAATCGCGTCGCAGTCGTAGACCCGCAGGTTAGTCAGGCCTTGAGTCAGGACGCCGTTAAGCAGTGCGCCGACGCCTGGGCGGTGTACTTCCACGCCAATGAAGTCCTGGTCCGGCGCGGCAGCGGCCATTTCCAGCAGGGAGTGGCCCATGCCGAAGCCGATTTCCAGTGAGCGCGGGGCCGAACGGCCAAACACTTGGTCGTAGTCCACGGGCGCATCGGCCAAGGGCAATACGAACAGCGGCGTGCCCTGCTCCAGACCCTTTTGCTGGCCTTCGGTCATACGACCGGCGCGCATCACAAAGCTCTTGATGCGGCGATGCTTGGACTCGTCGCCTGCTTCTTCCACGGTGTTCGGCGTTTCGTTTGATTCAGTCATCAATGGCTCTTACTTGATCAGACCATCCAGCGGCGAAGAGGCGCTGGCGTAGAGTTTTTTCGGCATGCGCCCGGCGAGGTAAGCCAGGCGGCCTGCGACGATGGCGTGTTTCATGGCTTCGGCCATCATGATCGGTTGCTGAGCATGGGCGATGGCGGAGTTCATCAGCACAGCGTCGCAACCCAGCTCCATGGCGATGGTCGCGTCGGAGGCAGTGCCTACGCCCGCATCCACCAGTACGGGAATCTTGGCTTCTTCGAGGATGATCTGCAGGTTGTACGGATTGCAGATACCCAGGCCGGAACCGATCAGACCGGCAAGCGGCATCACGGCGATGCAGCCGATTTCCGCCAATTGACGGGCGATGATCGGGTCATCACTGGTGTAGACCATCACGTCGAAGCCTTCCTTGACCAGCGTCTCAGCGGCCTTGAGGGTTTCGATCACGTTGGGGAACAGGGTTTTCTGGTCGGCCAGCACTTCCAGCTTCACCAGGTTGTGACCATCAAGCAGCTCACGGGCCAGGCGGCAGGTGCGCACGGCTTCAATGGCGTCATAGCAACCGGCTGTGTTCGGCAAGAAGGTGTAGCGATCCGGCGACAGCACTTCGAGCAGATTCGGCTCGCCCTCGATCTGACCGAGGTTGGTGCGGCGTACGGCGAAGGTCACGATTTCAGCACCCGAGGCTTCGATGGCCAGGCGGGTTTCTTCCATGTCGCGGTACTTGCCGGTGCCGACCAGCAAGCGGGACTGGTAGGTACGACCGGCCAGGACGAAGGGCTTGTCGCTACGAACGATGCTCATGGGAAATCCTCGAAATGGGGTGAGGTTCTGCAGAATTCGGGCAGGCGACTAGCCGCCGCCGATGGCGTGGACCACTTCAACCTGATCACCTTCGGTGAGCGCAGTCTCGGCGTGGAGGCTACGCGGAACGATATCCAGGTTGAGCTCCACTGCGACGCGACGCCCGGTCAGGTCCAGACGGGTCAGCAGGGCCGAAACGGTTTCACCGTCGGGCAGTTCAAAGGATTCGCCGTTCAACAGAATGCGCATGCCGCGGGCCGCCATCGTTTTTAGGGGCCAGCATTCTAGCTTGATTGGCGTTGCCGGCCCAAGTCCCTTGGTCAGACGACCTGCAAGCGCCAGGCAAACAAACCGAGGAAGAACCAGCCGAGCAAGAACGCCAGGCCACCGAACGGCGTGATGATGCCGAGCTTGCTGATACCGGTCATGGTCAGCGCGTAGAGGCTGCCGGAAAACAGCAGGATACCGATGACAAACGAGATACCGGCCCAAGTCACCAGGCGGCCGGGAAGATGGGCGGCCAGCAACGCCACGCCGAACAGCGCCAGTGTGTGCACCAGTTGGTAGGTCACTCCGGTATGGAAGATCGCCAGGTACTCGGCGCTCAGACGGTTTTTCAGGCCGTGGGCGGCAAACGCGCCCAAGGCCACACCGGTGAAGCCGAAAAACGCGGCCAGCATCAGAAAGCTACGCAGCATAGGGAACTCCAGTCAGACTCATCGGGCAGGGTCTGTATAATGGCCCGCTCAACGGGTTCGGCCAAGCCATCTCTATGCTGCGTCTCCTATTCAAACGCTTTCTCAACGTCGTGAAATGGTTTGCCATCGGCAGTGTTTTGCTGGTGCTGCTGTTTCGTGTCGTCCCGCCGCCCTTCACCGCCCTGATGGTGGAGCGCAAGGTCGAATCCTGGTTCGACGGCGAACCCATTGACCTACAGCGCACCTGGGTGCCGTGGGACGAGATCTCCGATGAGCTCAAAGTGGCGGTGATGGCCGGTGAAGACCAGCGCTTCCCGCAGCATTGGGGCTTTGATTTCGGCGCGATCCAGGCGGCGATCCTGCACAACGAGCGCGGCGGTTCGATTCGCGGCGCCAGTACGTTGAGTCAGCAGGTGTCGAAGAATCTGTTCCTGTGGGCTGGCCGCAGTTATTTGCGCAAAGGGCTGGAGGCCTGGTTTACCGGGTTGATCGAGGTGCTGTGGCCCAAGCAACGGATTCTTGAGGTGTACCTCAATAGCGTGGAATGGGATGAAGGCGTATTCGGCGCGGAGGCGGCGGCGCGGCATCACTTCGGCGTAAGCGCCAAGGGCTTGTCCCGGCAGCAGGCCAGCTATTTAGCGGCGGTGTTGCCTAACCCACGGGTATGGAGTGCCAGCCACCCGACCGCTTATGTGGCGCGGCGGGCGGCGTGGATTCGCCAGCAGATGAGCCAGCTAGGCGGAGATGGTTATCTGGTGGAACTGAACAACTCGCGCAAAGCGCCTTGGTCCGACTGATACAACACAAAAAAATGTGGGAGGACGCTTGCTCCCGATAGCGTTGGATCAGTCATTTTGATGTCGACTGACACTCTGCTATCGGGGGCAAGCCCCCTCCCACATTTTTAAGCGGCGCTTTTAAGCGGCGATCGACAACTTCAGCTTGTTCATCGCGCTTTTCTCAAGCTGACGAATTCGCTCGGCCGACACGTTGTACTTCTGCGCCAAGTCGTGCAGCGTGGCTTTTTCTTCCGCCAGCCAGCGCTGGTAGAGGATGTCACGACTGCGGTCGTCCAACACTTCCAGCGCTTCGTGCAGGTTGTGGTTGGAATTGTCGCTCCAGTCGGCGTCTTCCAGTTGACGCGCCGGGTCGTACCGGTGGTCTTCCAGATAGTTGGCCGGCGATTGGAAGGCGCTGTCGTCGTCCGCTTCGGCGGCCGGATCGAAGGCCATGTCATGGCCGGTCAGGCGACTTTCCATTTCGCGCACTTCACGGGGCTCCACACCGAGGCTTTCGGCCACGCGGTGGACTTCCTCGTTGTTCAGCCATGCCAGGCGTTTCTTCTGGCTACGCAGGTTGAAGAACAGCTTGCGCTGGGCCTTGGTGGTCGCGACTTTCACAATGCGCCAGTTGCGCAGGATGAACTCGTGGATTTCCGCCTTGATCCAGTGCACGGCAAACGACACCAGGCGCACGCCCATCTCAGGGTTGAAGCGCTTTACAGCCTTCATCAGGCCGACGTTGCCTTCCTGAATCAGGTCAGCCTGGGCCAACCCGTAGCCGCTATAGCTACGGGCGATATGTACGACAAAACGCAGGTGGGCGAGCACCATCTGCCGAGCCGCCCCCAAATCCTGCTCATAGTAGAGACTCTCGGCCAGTTCACGCTCCTGCTCGGGCGTCAGCAATGGAATGCTGTTGACCGTGTGCACATAGGCTTCCAGGTTCGCACCAGGGACCAAGGCATAAGCAGGTTGCAAAGAAGTGGTCATACGAAAAAACCTCCGACTCACATAACTCGTGCAGTTCAGCACTGCGAAAATTGACCGGGAACCGTAGGACAAGTTCCCTAAACCACTGATACGGTCAATACAAACGAAACCACATTAATCTGACATTAACTACTTCGGTGCCAGCTCACGTAAATGCCGTGCGACCGCAATCCAGGCACCGATATAACCCAACAATACCGCGCCAAGCAAGAGCGACAGACCATCGGCCACCGGTACCCCGGCCAGGGCAAAATCACTGCCGTACAAGCCGGCAAGCCCAACGACTGCGTCGTTCAGCCAGTTCAGGCCGAACGCCAGCACGCCCCAGGACAAAATCCCCGCACCCAGGCCATAAAGCGCGCCCATGTACAGAAAAGGCCGACGCACATAGCTGTCCGTGCCGCCGACCAGTTTAATCACTTCTATCTCGATGCGACGGTTTTCAATATGAAGACGAATGGTATTACCTATCACCAAAAGTAATGCAGACACCAACAGCACCGTCAGGCCGAACACAAAACGGTCGCCAAGCTTGAGGATCGCCGCCAGGCGCTCTACCCAGACTAGATCAAGTTGCGCCTGTTGCACCTTCGGCATCTCTGCGAGTTTTTGCCGCAGGGCTTCAAGGGCCGGCTTGTCGACTTCATTCGGGGTCACCAGCACCACGCCGGGCAGTGGGTTCTGCGGCAGCTCTTTAAGCGCCTCGCCCAGGCCGGACTGCTGTTGGAACTCCTCAAGGGCCTGGTCGCGGCTAACGTACTCGGCGTCCGCGACGCCCGGCATATTCTTGATATCGTCCCGTAGCGCTTCGCCTTCCTTGGTACTGGCATCCAGGTTCAAGTACAGCGAAATCTGCGCCGCACGCTGCCAGGAACCGCCCAAACGCTCCACATTATTAAGCAGCAGCGACAAGCCCATTGGCAGGCTCAAGGCCACAGCCATCACCAGGCAGGTGAAAAAGCTGCCGATCGGCTGTTTGCCCAGACGGCGCAAGCTGTCCAGCAGGCTGGCGCGGTGGCTTTCGATCCAGGCGCTCAGCAAGGTGCTGAAGTCCGGGCCGTCGTCATCGTCGTGTTTTTTCTTTTTCGGTTGCGGGTCGGCCGGTTTTGGCGCAACGCGCTCGGAAACCTTAGGGCTACGTGTGGCACTCATACGCCAGCCTCCCCGTCACCGATCAGGCGACCGCGCTGCAGGGTCAGCATGCGGTGGCGCATGCGGGCGATCAACGCCAGGTCGTGGCTGGCGATCAATACGCTGGTGCCCAGGCGGTTGATGTCTTCGAACACCCCCATGATCTCGGCCGCCAGACGCGGGTCGAGGTTACCGGTAGGTTCGTCCGCCAGCAGCAAGGCCGGGCGATGGACGATGGCGCGGGCGATGCCGACGCGCTGCTGCTGACCAGTCGAGAGGTCGCCGGGGTAGAGGTCGGTCTTGTCCGACAGCGCCACGCGCTCCAGGGCCGAATCCACACGCTTGACGATTTCGGCCTTGGATAACCCAAGAATCTGCAGCGGCAGCGCAATGTTGTTGAACACCGTGCGATCGAACAGTAACTGGTGGTTCTGGAACACTACGCCGATCTGGCGGCGCAGGAACGGGATCTGCGCATTACTGATGGTGGCCAGGTCCTGGCCGGCGAGCAGCAACTTGCCGGTAGTCGGGCGTTCCATGGCCAGCAGCAGGCGCAACAGCGTGCTTTTGCCGGCCCCCGAGTGACCGGTGACAAACAAGAACTCGCCGCGACGCACTCGAAAGCTCAGCTCATGCAAGCCGACATGCCCGTTGGCATAGCGTTTACCGACCTGTTCGAATCGAATCATGAACGCTCCCGCTCGGCAAACAGTGCCTGTACAAAGGGTTCGGCCTCAAAGGTGCGCAGGTCGTCGATGCCTTCACCGACGCCGATATAACGAATCGGCAACCCGAACTGCTTGGCCAAGGCGAAGATCACACCGCCTTTGGCCGTGCCGTCGAGCTTAGTCAACGCCAGGCCGGTCAGTTGGACCGTCTGGTTGAATTGTTTGGCCTGGCTGATAGCGTTCTGGCCGGTACCGGCGTCCAGCACCAGCAGCACTTCGTGCGGCGCGTCAGCATCGAGCTTGCCGATAACGCGGCGGACTTTCTTCAGCTCTTCCATCAGGTTGTCTTTGGTGTGCAGACGACCAGCGGTATCCGCGATCAGCACATCGATGTTACGAGCCTTGGCGGCTTGCACGGCGTCGAAGATCACCGAGGCGGAATCGGCACCCGTGTGCTGGGCGATGACCGGAATCTTGTTGCGCTCACCCCAGACCTGCAATTGCTCAACGGCGGCGGCGCGGAAGGTGTCGCCGGCAGCGAGCATGACTTTCTTGCCTTCCGATTGCAGTTTCTTGGCCAATTTGCCGATGGTGGTGGTCTTGCCGGCGCCGTTGACGCCCACTACCAGGATCACGAACGGCTTGTTCGGGGTGATCACCAGCGGTGCTTCCACGGGTTTGAGCATCGCAGCCAGTTCGGCCTGCAAGGATTTGTAGAGTGCATCGGCATCGGTCAGCTGCTTGCGCGCGACTTTTTGGGTCAGGCTCTGGATGATCACCGCGGTGGCTTCGACGCCCACGTCGGCGGTCAGCAGACGGGTTTCAATGTCTTCCAGCAGTTCGTCATCGATGACCTTCTTGCCCAGGAACAGGCTGGCCATGCCTTCGCCGATGCTGGCGCTGGTCTTGCTCAGGCCTTGCTTGAGACGAGCGAAGAAGCCGGTCTTGCTTGTTTCGGCGGGTGGGGTGATCGGCTCTGGCTCTACAACCTCGATAACTTGGGCAGGCTCAGCGGCCACAACAGGCGCAGGAACCGGGACTTCCACGGCGAGTGGCGCTTCGGCCACCACCTCGACCGGCTCAACCACCGCAGGAATCGGCGGGGCCACGTGCTCAGCCTGTATGTCTTCGACCAACGCCACGGGCTCTTCGGCCACTGGCAACTCAGGCCACGGCTTGTGCTCAGGCTCAGGCTCGGCCTCAACCACTGGCTGCAACACCGGCTCAGCCATCGGCAACACCACCGGCGCAGGCACTTCGGCAACCGGCTCGGCTTCTACTATAGGTTCGGGGATCGGCTCAGCTTGAACCTGTGGCTGTTCGACAACGGTTTCCTGCGGCTTTTTGCGCAGCCATCCGAACAGGCCTTTCTTCTCGCCAGCCGCAGCTGGGGTCTTCTTGTCGTCGTTGGAACCAAACATGGAGACGGCTATCTCAAGGTAGCGAAGTGCCAGAGCGGCACGTCGGTAAATAAAATTCGATGCGTAACAGACTGTTTTTTAGCCAGCTCGTTCATGCGCAACATTTTGTAAGGCCTAAATAGGGCCTCAACAAGACTGCCGCAGTGGCCGTCCGTATATTCGACCAGTATCCTAGCACCTCCTCGCCCGCTGACGCTAAGACCAAGCGGGCAGCCCAACAGGTTTAAAAACGAATGAATGCTCTAGCCCGCCGCGCCGCAGGCCTGCTGTTCAGCACAGTTTGTCTGCCTCTTACAGCCTTGGCTGCCGACCCACAACCCACCCATGAATTCACCCTGGACAACGGCCTCAAGGTCGTCGTGCGCGAAGATCATCGCGCCCCTGTGGTGGTTTCCCAGGTTTGGTACAAAGTGGGTTCGAGCTACGAAACCCCGGGCCAGACTGGTTTGTCCCACGCCTTGGAACACATGATGTTCAAGGGCAGCGCCAAAGTCGGCCCCGGCGAAGCCTCGCTGATCCTGCGCGACCTGGGTGCCGAAGAAAACGCGTTCACCAGCGATGACTACACCGCTTATTACCAAGTCCTGGCCCGTGACCGCCTGGGCGTGGCCTTCGAACTTGAAGCCGACCGCATGGCAAGCCTGCGTCTACCGGCCGACGAGTTCAGCCGCGAAATCGAGGTTATTAAAGAAGAACGTCGCCTGCGCACCGACGACAACCCGATGTCCAAGGCCTACGAGCGCTTCAAGGCCATGGCCTTCCCGGCCAGCGGCTACCACACGCCGACCATCGGCTGGATGGCCGATCTGGACCGCATGAAGGTCGAAGAACTGCGCCACTGGTACCAATCCTGGTACGTGCCGAACAACGCCACCCTGGTGGTAGTCGGCGACGTAACTCCGGACGAGGTGAAGAACCTGGCCCAACGCTACTTTGGCCCGATCCCCAAGCGTGACGTACCGCCCGCGAAGATCCCGATGGAGCTGGCCGAACCCGGCGAGCGCCTGCTGACGATGCACGTGCAGACCCAATTGCCGAGCGTGATGCTCGGTTTCAACGTTCCTGCCCTGGCGACTGCCGAAGATAAACGCTCGGTGCAAGCCCTGCGCCTGATTTCGGCCCTGTTGGATGGCGGCTACAGTGCGCGCATCTCGGAGCAGTTGGAGCGCGGTGAAGAGCTGGTTTCGGCCGCTTCCACCAATTACGACGCTTATACCCGCGGCGACACCCTGTTCATGCTGTCGGCCACCCCAAACCAGCAGAAGAAAAAGACCGTTGCCCAAGCCGAAGCCGGCCTGTGGCGACTGCTCGAAGAACTCAAAGCCAAGCCGCCAACCGCCGAAGAACTGGAACGCATCCGCGCTCAGGTCATCGCCGGCCTGGTCTATCAGCGTGACTCCATCACCAGCCAGGCCACGGCCATCGGCTCCCTGGAAACTGTCGGCCTGTCCTGGAAGCTGATGGACAGCGAACTCGCCGACCTGCAAAGCGTGACGCCTGAAGATATCCAGAAAGCCGCGCGTACTTATTTCACCCGCGAGCGTCTGAGCGTCGCCCATGTTCTGCCTGAGGAGACTGCTCATGAGTGATCGCAAAAGCCTGATCCTGCCTGGCCTGATCGCCGTTACCCTGATCGCGGCGAGCGCCGTGTATTTCCTGCGCCCAAGTGAATCGGTCGCGAGCCCGGCGCTTGAAAAAGCCCAGTCAGCCAACAAACTGCAATCCTTGGCGGAGTTGGACGGCAAGGCACCCACCAACCGCAAGCTCGACGTGCAAACCTGGACCACCGCCGAAGGCGCCAAGGTGCTGTTTGTTGAGGCGCATGAACTGCCGATGTTCGACATGCGCATCCTGTTCGCCGCCGGCAGCAGCCAGGATGGCGATGTGCAGGGCCTGGCGTTGATGACCAACGCCATGCTCAACGAAGGCATACCGGGCAAGGACGTCAGCCAGATCGCCAGTGGTTTTGAAGGCCTGGGCGCCGACTTCGGCAATGGCGCTTACCGCGACATGGCACTGGTATCCCTACGCAGCCTGAGTGCCAGCGATAAACGCGACGCCGCCCTGGCGCTGTTTGACGACGTGATCGGCAAGCCGACCTTTCCGGCCGACTCCCTGGCCCGCATCAAGAATCAGATCCTCGCCGGCTTCGAATATCAGAAGCAAAACCCCGGCAAACTCGCCAGCCTGGAGCTGTTCAAGCGCTTGTACGGCGATCACCCTTATGCGCACCCGAGCGAAGGCACACCTGAAAGCGTGCCGAAAATTAACCTGGCGCAGTTGCAGGCGTTCCACGCCAAGGCGTACGCCGCCGGTAATGCGGTGATTGCGGTGGTAGGCGACCTGACCCGCGCCGAAGCTGAAGCCATGACCGCAAAGGTGTCCGCATCGCTGCCTAAAGGCCCGGCCCTGGCGAAGATTGCCCAGCCGACTGAACCAAAGGCCGGCCTGAGCCATATCGAGTTCCCATCCAAGCAGACGCACTTGCTGTTCGCCCAACTCGGCATCGACCGCGCCGACCCGGACTACGCGGCCTTGTCCCTGGGTAACCAGATCCTCGGCGGCGGTGGTTTCGGCACCCGTTTGATGAGCGAAGTACGTGAAAAGCGTGGCCTGACCTACGGTGTTTACTCCGGTTTCTCACCGATGCAGGTACGCGGTCCGTTCATGATCAACCTGCAGACACGCGCCGAAATGAGCGGCGGCACCCTGCGCCTGGTCGAAGACGTCGTGGCCGATTACCTCAAGAACGGTCCGACGCAAAAAGAGCTGGATGACGCCAAGCGCGAGCTGGCCGGCAGCTTCCCGCTGTCTACCGCCAGCAACGCCGATATCGTCGGTCAGCTGGGCGCCATGGGTTTCTACAACCTGCCGCTGAGCTATCTGGAAGATTTCATGAAACAATCCCAGGCCCTGACCGTAGAGCAGGTCAAGGCTGCAATGAATAAACACTTGAGCGCCGATAAGATGGTCATCGTGACCGCCGGCCCGACGATTGCGCAAAAGCCACTACCGCCCCCCACTGATAAACCCGCCGAGCAGCCGCTCGGGGTTCCGGAGCATTAATGGCCAGTTCATCTCGCCCGAAAAAACCTGTCCACAACGTACACAACGGTGTGGGCCAACTGCGCATCATTGGCGGTGAATGGGGCAGCCGCAAGCTGAGCTTCCCCGATGTCGTGGGCCTGCGCCCAACGCCGGATCGCGTGCGTGAAACCCTGTTCAACTGGCTCGCGCCGTATATCGCGGGCGCTAAGGTCTTGGACCCGTTCGCCGGCAGTGGCGCACTGTTCCTGGAGGCGTTGTCCCGTGGCGCGTCTCAGGCACAGGCACTGGATGCCAGCAATGTGGCGGTCTCCAGCCTCAAGGAACACCTGGGCACCCTGCGTTGCACCAATGGCCAGGTACAAACTGCCGATGCTCTGCGCTACCTGGAAACCCAGGCGGCCAGCGAGTACGACGTAGTGTTCCTCGACCCGCCGTTTAACCAGAACCTCTTGCCGACCGTGTGCACGCTGCTGGAAGAACGCCAATGGCTGGCGCCCGACGCTTGGATCTACACTGAAAGCGAGACTGCGCCATCTTCCTTGGGACTGCCGGGCGCGTGGCGACTGCACCGGGAGCAGAAATCCGGGCGGGTGTATTACGCGTTGTGGCATCGGTTGGTCGAGAACTGAGAGTAATCTAGCTTTTGTAGTGCGCGGGCTTGCCCCGCGCTGGGCTGCGGAGCAGCCCCAATAAAAACACCGCGCACCATCAGCTAGAACTCGGTCGCTTGGTCTGGGGCCGCTCCGCAGCCCCGCGCGGGGCCAGCCCGCTCACCACAGAAGCCTGCTCACCACAGCAAACGCGCTTGCCACAGAGATCTGCATGACCCCTTCCTCTGAAAAATTCACCCCCGCCTTCGGCCTCGGCAACCCTCACCTGCAAACCCTGTGGGGGCCGCTGTGGCGCCCTACCACCCATATCGAACGCCAACGCGAACGCCTGTGGCTGGAAGACGGCGACTTTCTCGACCTCGACTGGCATGGCCCGCATGACGCGCAGGCGCCGTTGGTGCTGGTGCTGCATGGGCTGACCGGCTCGTCCAATTCCCCCTATGTAGCCGGCCTGCAAAAAGTCCTCGCAGCGCAAGGCTGGGCCAGTGCGGCCTTGAACTGGCGTGGTTGCTCGGGCGAGCCCAACCTGTTGGCCCGCAGCTATCACTCGGGCGCCAGCGAAGACCTGGCCGCCGCCATTGCGCATCTACGCGCCAAGCGGCCGCTGGCGCCGCTGTATGCGGTGGGTTATTCGCTGGGTGGCAATGTGCTGCTTAAGCACCTGGGGGAAACCGGCGAGGCATCCGGGCTGCAAGGCGCGGCGGCGGTGTCGGTGCCGTTTCGCCTGGACCAGTGTGCGGACCGCATCGGGATAGGCTTCTCGCGCGTTTACCAGAAGCACTTCATGCGCGAGATGCTCGCGTATATCCGCGTCAAGCAGCGTCAGTTTTTGCAGGATGGTCGGGAGGACGGGTTGAAAACCCTGGAAGCGCTCGGCTCACTGGAGAAGATGCGCACCTTCTGGGACTTCGATGGCCGGGTCACCGCGCCGCTGCACGGGTTCTTGAGTGCCGAGGACTATTACCGCCGCGCGTCGAGTCGCTACTACCTGGGTGCTATACGCACGCCGACGTTGATTATCCAAGCTGCCGACGACCCGTTCGTATTCGCCCACAGCTTGCCCGAGGCCAGCGAGCTGTCGGCGTGCACCGAGTTTGAGCTGACGGCCAAAGGTGGGCACGTGGGCTTCGTCGATGGCTCACTGAAACGCCCCAGCTACTACTTGGAGCGGCGCATTCCCCAATGGTTACTGTCAAAACACGGTTAAACATGTGGGAGGGGGCTCGCCCCCGATTGCGGTGGAACAGTCAATAATGTGTCGACTGATACTCCGTAATCGGGGGCAAGCCCCCTCCCACATTTGGACTGGGTTTACACGACCGGTAAATCAGTCGCCAGTCGCAATTGCCCGCGCAGGATCGGTAATCCACTCGCTCCACGACCCCGCATACAACTTGCCCAACGGATAACCCGCCAGACTCAGGGCGAACAGGTTGTGGCAGGCCGTCACACCCGAGCCGCAGTACGCCACCAGATCTTCCGGCGAGCGGCCTTGCAACTGCGCGGCGAAGCGTTGCCTGAGTTGGTCGGCCGGCAGGAAACGTCCATCGCTGCCCAGGTTTTCGTTGAACGCCGCACATTGCGCACCGGGGATATGCCCGGCAATCGGATCAATAGGTTCAACGTCACCGCGAAAACGCGCTTGGGCACGGGCATCGATCAAAGTCAGGCCGGGTTGGCCCAAGCGTTTTTGCAGGTGTTCGGCGTCCAGCAACAGATGATTGTCCGGCGTACCCGCGAAGGTGCCAGGCTCTGTCACCGGCGCGTCCAGGCTCAACGGGAAACCAGCTACATGCCAGGCCTTGAGGCCGCCATCCAGGATAAACACGCCATCGCGCTTGCCCAGCCAGGCCAGCAGCCACCAGGCGCGGGCGGCAAATGCGCCGGGGCCGTCGTCATAGAGCACCACGTCGGTAGTGGCATGGATGCCCCAGGCCCGCAATTGCTCGGCAAAAGTGTCCGCCGCCGGCAATGGGTGGCGACCGGTCACGCCCTTGATAACCGGGCCGCTGAGATGGCGTTCCAGGTCGGCATATTGCGCGCCGTCGATATGCCCTTCGGCGTAGCTGCAAAGTCCGTAATCCGGGTCTTCCAGGGCAAAACGACAGTCCAGGATCACCAGCCCGGTCGACTTCTGGCGCTCGGCCAATTGCTGGGGACTGATCAGTTGGGCAAGCGGCATGACGAACTCCTACGAATGCAGTGGGAAAGGCCTACTTCACTTCTTCCAGTGCCTGGTTCAGCGGCACGTAAAATTCTTTGAACAGCGCATCCACGGCCTCTTTCGCCTGAGGCGTGACAAAACCGGCCTCCAGCACCAGCACCTGATACACCCCGCGCTTGATGGCTTCGGCACTCAAATGGGCAGAATTTTCATTGGTGGTGCACAGAAAACGCACCCACGACGTGAGGATGATCCAGGCGTTGAGGGTCAGTGCTTCGGTTTGAACAGGGTCCATATTGAGGATGCCAGCGTCGACGAACCCCCGGTAGATCGCATTGCCTTGGGTCAGGCAACGCTGGGAAAAGCGCCGATAACCGGTGGCGAGCTCGGGATCGCTCTCCAGCAGATGTTCAAGGTCGCGATGCAGGAAGCGATAGCGCCACATCCCGGCCAGCAGGGCCTGCAGGTAGAAACGTTTGTCTTGAACCGTCGCGGCGCGCCCCTGTGGCGGACGCAGAAAACTGTCTACCAGCGCTTCGTATTCACGGAACAGCACGGCGATGATCGCCTGCTTGTTGGGGAAGTGGTAGTACAGGTTGCCCGGCGAAATTTCCATATGGGCGGCGATATGGTTGGTGCTGATACTGCGCTCACCCTGCTGGTTAAAAAGCTCCAGGCTGGTTTGCACAATGCGCTCGCTGGTCTTTACTCGTGGTGCCATAGGGGAATCAGCTTCTATACACGTGATGGCGCATCTTACGACCTATCCTTGCCAGGATAAATCTGCATGTTGCCGCAATGTTATTTGACAATTTAGAGCAATGACTCTAAAAATCCAGGCAGACCAATAACAATCGGTGCTGCGCCATGTCTGCCAACGTTGCCTACCTGCAAGATTCCCAGGTGCTGGATCAGCTCCAGGGCCTGTTCGACGCTCAACGTCGCGCCTACGCCGCCAACCCCATGCCGCCGGCAGCACAACGCCAGCAATGGCTCAAGGCCCTGCGCGACCTGCTCAGCGACGAGCGTCAGGCGCTGATCAACGCAATCAGCCAGGACTTCAGCCACCGCAGCGCCGACGAGACCCTTTTCGCCGAATTGATGCCAAGCCTGCATGGCATTCACTACGCCAGCAAACACCTCAAAGGTTGGATGAAACCTTCCCGCCGTGCTGTAGGCATTGCCTTTCAACCGGCCTCAGCCAAGGTCATTTACCAACCGCTGGGCGTGGTCGGGGTGATCGTGCCGTGGAACTACCCGCTGTACCTGGCCATCGGGCCGTTGGTCGGCGCGTTGGCGGCAGGTAACCGGGTGATGCTCAAGCTCAGCGAGTCCACTCCCGCCACCGGCGAACTACTCAAAACCCTGTTGGCGAAAATCTTCCCCGAGGATCTGGTGTGCGTGGTGTTGGGGGAAGCCGACGTGGGCATGGCGTTTTCCAAGCTGCGCTTCGACCACCTGCTGTTCACCGGCGCCACCAGTATCGGCAAACACGTGATGCGCGCAGCGGCCGAGCACCTCACGCCGGTCACCCTGGAGCTGGGCGGCAAGTCGCCAGCCATCGTTTCCGCCGATGTACCGCTCAAGGACGCCGCCGAACGCATCGCCTTCGGCAAAGCCTTGAATGCCGGGCAAACCTGTGTGGCGCCGGATTACGTGCTGGTGCCAGAAGACCGTGTCGAGGGCTTCGTCGAGGCTTACAGCAAAGCCGTTCGCGGATTTTATCCGACCCTGGCAGACAACCCGGACTACACCGCAATCATCAATGAACGGCAATTGGCTCGGCTCAACAGCTACGTCAAGGACGCCACCGACAAAGGCGCGACGCTGATTCCGCTGTACGAGCAAGGCCAGGCGCGCCGCATGGCCCACAGCCTGCTGCTGGATGTCAGCGACGACATGACTGTGATGCAGGACGAGATCTTCGGCCCAGTGCTGCCGATCGTGCCGTATCGCGGTATCGACCAGGCGTTTGCCTACATCAACCAACGCCCTCGCCCGCTTGCTCTGTATTACTTCGGCTACGACAAGGGCGAACAGAACAGAGTGCTGCACGAGACCCATTCCGGCGGCGTGTGCCTGAACGACACCCTGCTGCACGTGGCCCAGGACGACATGCCATTTGGCGGCATCGGCCCTTCGGGCATGGGCCATTACCACGGGCATGAAGGTTTCCTGACCTTCAGCAAGGCTAAGGGTGTGCTGGTGAAGCAGCGCCTGAACGCCGCTAAGTTGATCTACCCGCCTTATGGCAAGGCTATTCAGAAGTTGATCCAGAAGCTGTTCGTTCGCTGACACCGCCACCCACGGGATAACAATAACAATGAACCCTAGCCTGACTGATTCACCCGCGCTGTCGCGGCGCGGCGTCTTGAAAATCGGCCTGTGCGCCAGCGCCTTCCTCGCCACCGCCGGGCTTGGCGCCAGCCTCAGCGGCTGTTCCAGCAGCACACCGGCCAGCGGCTTTGCCCTGTTGCGCAGCAGCGATCTGCCGTTTTTACGCGCGGTCATTCCGGTATTGCTGGAAGGTGTAGCCAGCGCCCAGGAGGTGGCCAACGGCGTCGAAGACACCCTGAAAAAACTCGATTTCAGCCTGCAGCGCCTGTCGCCCGAGATGTTCAAGCTCACCCAGCAGCTGTTCGACGTATTGGGCATGGCCATCACCCGAGGTCCGTTGACCGGTATCTGGGGCCGCTGGGAGAACGCCAGCACAGAGCAGATCCACAACTTCCTGCACCGCTGGGAAAACAGCTACCTGAACCTGCTGCGCATGGGCCAGGGCTCATTGCTCAAGCTGGTGATCATGGCCTGGTACTTCCAGCCCGCATCCTGGGCCCATTGCGGCTATCCCGGCCCGCCGAAGATCTGATCCGCATCCCCCCAACAATAAAAACAAGAGACGATCCTGATGCCCGTACCCGATCTGTTCCGCGAAGGCCTGGCCCGTGGCTGGAAAACCCACAACGGCGCCGCCCTCGACAATGACCTGACGCTGGAAGCCGACGTCGCCATCATCGGCAGCGGCGCCGGTGGCGGCACCACGGCCGAGATCCTCAGCGCTGCCGGCTATAAAGTGCTGCTGATCGAGGAAGGCCCACTCAAGACCAGCAGCGACTTCAAGTTGCTGGAGGACGAGGCCTACACCAGCCTGTATCAGGAAGGCATCGGCCGCATGAGCAAGGACGGCGCGATTACTATCCTGCAGGGTCGGGCAGTGGGCGGCACCACGTTGATCAACTGGACCTCCAGCTTCCGCACCCCGGACGCCACCCTCTCTCACTGGGCCAGTGAATACGCGGTCAAAGGCCACAGCAGCGCCGAGATGGCGCCGTGGTTCGAAAAAATGGAACAACGCCTGGGCATCGCGCCTTGGGCCATGCCGCCGAACGCCAACAATGACGTGATCCGCAAAGGCTGCGAAAAACTTGGCTACAGCTGGCATGTAATCCCGCGCAATGTGCGTGGCTGTTTCAACCTGGGCTATTGCGGCATGGGTTGTCCGGTCAATGCCAAGCAATCGATGCTGGTGACCACCATACCGTCCACCCTGGAGAAAGGCGGCGAGTTGCTCTACCTGGCCCGCGCCGAACACCTCAAATACAGCGGCGACAGGATCAGCAGCCTGGAATGCGTGGCCATGGATGAGCGCTGCGTATCGCCGACCGGGCGCAAGATCACAGTCAAGGCAAAACACTACGTGCTGTCGGGCGGCGGTATCAACAGCCCGGCGTTGCTGATGCGCTCGGACGCACCCGACCCGCACTCGCGCTTGGGCAAGCGCACCTTTTTGCACCTTGTGAATTTCTCCGCCGGGTTGTTCGACGAGGTGATCAACCCGTTCTACGGTGCACCGCAGTCGATCTACTCCGATCACTTCCAATGGCAGGACGGCACGACCGGCAAAATGTCCTACAAGCTGGAAGCGCCGCCCTTACACCCAGGATTGGCCAGCACGCTGTTCGGCGGCTACGGCACCGGGAATGCGCTGGACATGAGCCAATTGCCGAATACTCACGCCATGCTCGCCCTTTTGCGCGACGGTTTTCACCCCGACAGCCCTGGTGGAACGGTAGATTTGCGCGGCGACGGCACTCCCGTTCTCGATTATCAAGTTTCACCCTACGCCTGGGACGGCCTGCGCCGGGCCTTTCACAGCATGGCCGAAATTCAGTTTGCAGCGGGCGCCAAGTCGGTCAAGCCGCTGCATCACGATGCGCGCTACGTAAACACCTTGGCGCAAGCCCGCGAACTGATTGACGGTTTGAACTTGGAACTGCATCGCACGACCCTGGGCAGCGCCCATGTGATGGGCGGTTGCGCGATGGGTGAAGACCCGAAAAACGCCGTGGCCGACAGCCTGGGTCGCCATCACCAATTACGTAATCTGTCGATCCACGATGGCTCGTTATTCCCCACCAGCATTGGGGCCAACCCCCAATTGTCGGTGTACGGATTGACCGCCCAACTGGCCACAGCATTGGCCGAACGTCTGAAAACAGCATGAAAAAACGCTCGATCAGCGGCATGTATCTACATAAGTCGACTTGGCCGACCGGGATGGCTGCGATACCATCCGGTTCCCCAACGGACTCCGCCAGGACGACGCGATGAACCGAGTGTTGTACCCAGGAACCTTCGACCCGATTACCAAAGGCCATGGCGATCTGGTCGAACGCGCCTCTCGCTTGTTCGACCATGTGATCATCGCGGTCGCGGCCAGCCCCAAGAAAAACCCGCTGTTTCCCCTGGAACAGCGCGTGGAGCTGGCGCGTGAGGTCACCAAGCACCTGCCTAACGTCGAAGTCGTGGGCTTTTCGACGCTGCTGGCGCACTTTGCCAAAGAGCAGAACGCCAATGTGTTCCTGCGCGGCCTACGTGCGGTATCGGACTTCGAATACGAATTCCAACTGGCCAACATGAACCGCCAACTGGCGCCGGACGTTGAGAGCCTGTTCCTCACGCCTTCGGAACGTTACTCGTTCATTTCCTCGACGTTAGTCCGTGAAATCGCCGCTTTGGGCGGAGATATCACCAAGTTTGTGCACCCTGCCGTGGCGGACGCGCTGACGCTGCGCTTCAAGAAGTAGCCGAGGTTTGCCGGTTTACCTGTAGTGAGCCGGCTTGCCCCGCGCCGGGCTGCGAAGCCCCCAATAAGAGCACTGCGTAGTTTTAGGTGAACCCCGGTCGCCTGGATTGGGGCCGCTTCGCAGCCCAGCGAGGGGCAAGCCCGCTCACCACAAAAATCAAAAGCCACAAGTCAGACCGGCTCGCACTGCGGGCGCCAATGCGGCACAATTGCGCGCATTAGTTTTCAGATGCCCTGGCTGACAGCCCTGGCAGGAGTTTCCATGTCCCTGATCATCACCGACGATTGCATCAATTGCGACGTCTGCGAACCCGAGTGCCCGAACGCTGCCATTTCCCAAGGTGAGGAGATCTACGTGATCGATCCGAACCTGTGCACCCAGTGTGTCGGCCACTATGACGAACCTCAGTGCCAACAGGTGTGCCCGGTGGATTGCATTCCGCTGGATGAGGCGCGTCCGGAGACTGAAGAGGAACTGATGGAGAAGTACCGGAAGATTACCGGTAAGGCCTGAGGTTCTTCACCGCCTGTCAGGGCCTTATCGGGGGCAAGCCCCCTCCCACACTTGTAATGTATTTCAAATGTGGGAGGGGGCTTGCCCCCGATGGTTTTATCCGACATCACACAACAATCAGCTCTGGCACTTGGGGCAAAACACACTCGCCCGCTGCCCCAGCACCACGTTGCGCAACTCAGTCCCACAGACCTTGCACGCCTCGCCACCCCGGCCGTAGACGAACAACTCCTGCTGGAAATACCCCGGCTGCCCATCCCCGCCGATAAAGTCCCGCAGCGTGGTGCCGCCCCGCTCAATGGCAGCCGCCAGCACGCGTTTGATCTCAATCGCCAGCTTCAAATACCGCCCGCGTGAAATGCCACCCGCCTCACGACGCGGATCAATCCCCGCCGCAAACAGCGCTTCCGTCGCATAGATATTGCCCACGCCCACCACCACCGCGTTGTCCATGATGAACGGCTTAACCGCCATCGACCGCCTGCGGGACAGTTGAAACAAGCGCTCGCCATCAAACAGATCGGTCAACGGCTCCGGCCCCAGACGGATCAGCAACTCATGGTTGTGCGGGTCCTGGCTCCAGAGCATCGCGCCAAAGCGCCGTGGGTCGGTGTAGCGAAGGGCCATGCCCGATTCCAGCTCGATATCCACATGCTCATGCTTGGCCGCTGGCATACCGACTTCCACCAGGCGCAAATTGCCTGACATGCCCAAGTGGCTGATCAAGGTGCCCACCTCGGCATTGATCAACAGGTACTTGGCCCGCCGCTCTACCAGCACGATGCGCTGCCCGGACAGGCGCACGTCCAAGTCTTCCGGGATTGGCCAGCGCAGGCGCCGCTCACGTACCACTACGCGGCTGACGCGCTGGCCTTCCAGGTGCGGCGCAATCCCGCGCCGGGTGGTTTCGACTTCTGGTAACTCGGGCATGTGTACCTCTTGAAGGGGGGAGTCAGTGCGCGCCCAGTTCGCGGATCGACAACTTCATACTCTCGAAGTCGTAATCCGACAGGCCCACGTAGTCCAGCACCAAAGGGCCGATGGCGTTCCACTCATGGTCAACCGACTGGTTGCCCAGCACCCGGTAGGACGAGCAGATGTGCTCGGCCATCTTCAGGATTGCCAGCAGGTTCTTCACCTGCGGGTTGCGCGACGACTCATCGCTGAAAACCGCCAGGGCGTTGTGGTGGTTGGCGATGGCATCGGTCACATGTTCCGGCAGGCGCCAGGACTTGGCGGTGTAGTAGCCAACCACCGCATGGTTGGTGTTGAACGCATTGTTCTCGGTGTCGACCACGCGGCAGTCAGGGCCGGCATTGGCGTAGGCCTGCTCCAGCACGGTCATATAGTTGGGGAAGCGCTTGAGCATCAACGGCACCCCGCAATCGTGGAACAAGCCCAAGGCATAGGCCTCGTCTACGGTCTGGGAACCCGTGCGCTTGGCCAGTGTGAGGCAGGTCATGGCCACATCCTGGGCGGTGTCCCAGAAGCGGTTGAGGGTGACGATGGTGTCGTCGCTCATCTCGCCCCTGATCGACTGCGCGTTGATCAGGTTGATGATCGACCGGCTGCCCAACAGGTTCACTGCGCGCTGGATCGAGGCAATCTTGTTGCTCAGGCCGTAATACGGTGAGTTGACAATCTTCAGCAACGCGCCGGACAGGCCGGGATCCTGGGAGATCAACCGTGCGATCACTTCCAGGTCCGGGTCAGGCATGTACTGCTCCATTTGCAAATCCACCATGATTTGCGGTTGGGGCGGTACGCTGATGCCTTGCAGGGCCTGCTGGATCTGTTCGGCGGAAAGCTCTTGGGACATAAGTACACACTCTGGGCTAGGCGAGGATTCTACCCCCTAAGCAAAGCTGACCGACACCTCAAAAACCGGATGGAGCCGGACCAAATTTGGGTGCTGGCCACATGTCCGGCGGCGCCGCGATTTCCTACGCAACAAGGTATACTCCCGCTCTTTTTTCCGGAGCGACGTCATGTCCCTGCCAAGCCTGCGTCTCAAAGCCAACGCCGATCGTCGTTTGCGCAACGGCCACCTGTGGGTCTACAGCAACGAAATCGATGTGGCCGCCACACCTCTTCACGGCTTCCAGGCAGGCGACCAGGCTATCCTGGAAGCGGCCGGCGGCAAGACCCTGGGCATCGTGGCCATGAGCCCGAACAACCTGATCTGCGCACGCCTGCTGTCGCGCGATATCAAGTTGCCGCTGGACAAGTCGCTGCTGGTGCACCGCATCAACGTTGCCCTGTCCCTGCGTGACCGCCTGTTCGACAAGCCGTTCTACCGCCTGGTCTACGGCGATTCCGACCTGCTGCCGGGCCTGGTAGTCGACCGTTTCGGCGACATCCTGGTGGTGCAGATCGCTTCGGCGACCATGGAAGCCCATAAGGAAGACGTGATCGCCGCACTGACCCAAGTGCTCAAGCCGAGCGGCATCCTGTTCAAGAACGACTCCGCCGCGCGCGACGCCGAAGGCCTCAACCGCTACGTCGAAACCGTGTTCGGCCTGGTGCCTGAGTGGGTCGCGCTGGAAGAAAACGGCGTGAAATTCGAAGCCCCGGTGATCCAAGGCCAGAAAACCGGCTGGTTCTACGACCACCGCATGAACCGCGCACGCCTGGCCCCATACGCCAAAGGCAAACGCGTACTTGACCTGTACAGCTACATCGGCGGCTGGGGCGTGCAAGCAGCAGCCTTTGGCGCCAGTGAAGTGTTCTGCGTCGACGCTTCCGCCTTCGCCCTCGACGGCGTAGAGCGCAACGCTGCGCTGAACGGCGTTGCCGAAAAAATGACCTGCATCGAAGGCGACGTCTTCGAAGCGCTGAAAGAACTGAAAGCCAGCGAAGAGCGTTTCGACGTGATCGTCGCCGACCCACCGGCCTTCATCAAACGCAAAAAAGACATGAAGAACGGCGAAGGCGCCTACCGCCGCCTGAACGAGCAAGCCATGCGTCTGCTCAGCAAGGACGGCATCCTGGTCAGCGCCTCGTGCTCCATGCACCTGCCGGAAGACGACCTGCAGAACATTCTGCTGACCAGCGCCCGTCATCTGGACCGCAATATCCAGATGCTTGAGCGTGGCGGCCAGGGTCCGGATCACCCGGTGCACCCGGCAATTGTCGAGACGCGGTACATCAAGAGCATTACGTGCCGGTTGTTGCCGAATAGCTAACAGGCAAGCACAGATAAAAATGTGGGAGGGGGCTTGCTCCCGATAGCCGTGTGTCAGCCAGCTAATAGGGGGCTGACACTACGCAATCGGGGGCAAGCCCCCTCCCACATTTGTTTTGTGGTTGCCGTGAAAACTTTTCCTACCCAAGCAAGCCACGTCTACTCAGGAAATTTCTCTCAACGCTTTTGATTGAATTCCACTTTTCGCAGACTAGTATCGGTTTCTGGTTTTACTCCGGAAAACAAAAACAATGTCTGGGCCGTCTCTCTCCCGCTTCATCCTAATCACCTGCATTTCCCTGATCAGCTTCTTCCCGATCAATATCCTGCTGCCCTCTTTTCCCGCCCTGTCTGCCCAGTTCGATACGCCCAGCGCAGACATCGCACTGTCCATCAGCCTGTTCACTTTGGTGTTTTCGATCTCCCAACTGGTCACTGGCCCGCTGTCGGATAAATGGGGCCGCAAGGAAGTGCTGCTCGGCTGCATCACGCTGTCGATCCTCGGGGCGATAGGCTGCGCAATGGCCCCGGATTACCTGACGTTCCTGCTGTTTCGCACGGTGCAGGCCATGGGCTGCGGCTTCTTCGTGTTGGGCCATGCACTGGTGGAAGACCTGTTCGATGAACAGGACCGAGCCCGGGTACGCCTCTATTACATGACCCTGAGCGGCTCGTTTGTCGCCCTAGCGCCACTGATCGGCTCCTGGCTGCAAACCACCTTCGACTGGCAAGGGAGCTTCTATGGGTTTGCGCTCATGGCATTGGGCATGTTGATCCATGCGTTCTGCATTCTGCCTTCCCAGGCTGCCAGCCCGCACCGCGTACCCGTTTCGATCCTGGGCACGCTCAAAGCAGTCGCCGCCAATCGCGACTTTCTGCGCTATTGGTGGATCGCCGCCCTGGTGTTTGCCTGCTATTTCGCCTTGATCAGCGTGACACCGCTGATTTTCATGGATGCGCTGAAGCTGTCCGAGTACCAATATGCGTTGGTGCTGATGGTGTATGGCGTGGCCTACCTGCTCGGGGGCGTCGCAGCCTCGCACCTGCAAAAACGCATGACGCTGTCCCGGCAAATCAACATCGGTCTCGGACTACTGCTCGTTGCTGGCGCACTGTTAACCCTGATCGTGAGCCTGAAAGCCATCAGCACCGTGACCTTGCTCATCCCAATGCTGATCAGCGCCCTGGCCGTGACCCTGGTTCGGCCTGCTGCGATTTCCGCAGCGATGCTGTTGTTCTCAAGCAGTGCGGGCACCGCGGCATCGGCCGGGAACAGCATCATGTTTCTCACGGCGGCCATCAGCAGCGCCGCACTGGCACAGGCCGGCGATTATCTGCTCATCACCATCGCCATCGGGTTCATTGTGCTCAGCCTGTGGGGGCTGATGACCAACAGCCGTGCGGGCCGCTAAGGCTCCCGAATCACCGGCGTAAGCAGCATATCGCTGGTCTGCAACTGCAAATAACGGGGTTTGACCAGCGAAACCTTTCCTTCGCGGATATCGTGGATCAGCGTCTCCGTGTCGACATAACCGTCCGGCAGCTGCGTCCACAACAACGGACCACGATCGTCCCATTCGCCCTTCTCATCCAGCACGAAAATGCGTGGCGGCTTGGAGTCGTGACGATAACTGGTGCTCGGCATTGCCAGCACTTCGGGTTGGCCATCCTGATCCAGGTCGACCGCCCACAGCACGCAACCCAACTCGCAAGGGGAGTCCGTGCTCAGGCTGAGCTCGGCAAATTGCTCGCTACCTTTGGGCTCCGGGCCGATCCATTCCAGTTCGGGCTTGGGCCGCTCCGCCTGTTCCTTTGCATAACGCTCGGTGAAACTCAGCGCCGTGTCGTCCATCCGCTCACGCAAGGCGCGGCGTGAATCCGGGTCCAGAATGCGTTCCTGATCCAAGTCGACCTGCAACTTTGCAAACGCCTCCTCGCCTGCTTTCTCCAGGCCAAACCGCAAGTAGTCCGCATCGAACGCTTCAGCCTTGGTGCGCCCGTCGAGCAAACGCCGGACCTGATCGTCGACGCTCAAACGTACCGGATCGAGGATCGGCGTATTGACCAACACCACCAGCCCACAAAACAGCAACGCCAGGGCCGGGTTGGTCACCCGCAAGTTGGCGAGCCAGATCGGCGAACGCAACACCACCGCCCAAACGGCCGCCAGGCCATACAAGCCACACAATAGCGCCGCCGCCAGCGCAATGAAACGTTGTGGCGACAAGGCATATTGCTCCACCCGCAGCCAGCTCGAATAAAACGCGATGCCGGCGAGAATCGGCAGACACAGCAGGCTCAACTCGATAAAACGCGTTAACCATTTGGGGTACGGCCGAGGCTGAATACCCTCCTGAAAAACACCGTTGAGCAAGAACAGTTGCGCACCTGCCAGCACCAGAAGAATGGGCGTTGAATAACCCGTCGCCCAAATTCGTTGGAGCCCGGTGAACGGTAAAGTCAGGGTAAACAGCAAACTGATCAGGGCGATCAACGGCAACAACAAGCCACAGGCGCTGAACAGCATGCCGCGCATCTGGCCGATGACTTTCTCGCTGCGCGCCGCCAGGTACATGCCCAGGGCGAACACCAACGGCAAGCTGATGCACAGGAATCGCTGGCTCCAGAAGTGATGCTCAAAAAATTCGATGCCCAGCATCAGGAACAGTCGGCCCCATAGCTTGAGCAACAACATGAACACCCCCACCAGGATCAGGGCGTACAGCACGATGAACACGCTGTTCCAGGCCTGCTGAAACAGGTCCTCATAACGCCAGCGCTGCCCTTTTTCGGCGGGCCAGGCGAACAAAAACGTGGCACAGACATAACTCAACAACATCACGCTGATAAACCAGGAATTGATCGCCCAACGGCTATTGCCGACATGGTCGAGGCCGTAACAGACCCACAGCGTCATGCCGCCCATCAACAGGGTGAACGCCAGCGTAGGTAGCAGCGACCGCCACCGCAGAGCTTTTTCCCCCAGCAACTGCAAGGTGGTACCGCCGACCAACACAACGGTGTAGGTGACAAAAAACAGAGTTTCGCTCAAGCGATAGAGCTGATCGGAGTAATTGAAGACGATTCCCTGGATCAGACCGATCAGCAGGTAAAACCCAAGAAAACGATGGATACCGGGCATTCCAATTCCTTTGGAGAGGGGTGGGGGGCAAAGGGTCGCTAGTCTAAACAAAGCCCACGGACATGAGTATTGCCCCGTTCCCTCCAGCCGCCAGCGGTGTAGAATCGGCCCTATTCAT
Organism: Pseudomonas sp. W22_MBD1_FP4; assembly: GCF_052113765.1. Classification (NCBI taxonomy): domain Bacteria; kingdom Pseudomonadati; phylum Pseudomonadota; class Gammaproteobacteria; order Pseudomonadales; family Pseudomonadaceae; genus Pseudomonas; species Pseudomonas sp. W22_MBD1_FP4. The sequence goes on from NZ_JBGQOI010000022.1 coordinate 100,665, forward strand.
CGCCAGTCATCCCCCGGCGGGTTTATGAGCTCAAGGCCAATGCGCACGGCGATCCCGTCACGTTTGCGGCAACTTCCGGACACCAGGGCCATTTTTCGGGTGTTCCAGACGTCACTAGAAGCTCACTCCCCTTTGATACCGATTAGCCGCCCGGAGTGCTCCAATGCCTGATTACCGCTCGAAAACATCCACCCACGGCCGCAACATGGCCGGCGCGCGCGCACTGTGGCGTGCCACGGGGATGAAAGATGACGACTTCAAGAAGCCGATCATCGCGATTGCCAACTCTTTTACCCAGTTCGTACCGGGCCACGTCCACCTCAAGGACCTGGGCCAACTGGTCGCCCGCGAGATTGAACGCGCTGGCGGCGTAGCAAAAGAATTCAACACCATCGCCGTGGATGACGGCATCGCCATGGGCCATGACGGCATGCTGTACTCGCTGCCAAGCCGCGAGATCATCGCCGACTCCGTGGAGTACATGGTCAACGCGCACTGCGCCGACGCCATCGTCTGCATCTCCAACTGCGACAAGATCACCCCCGGCATGCTGATGGCCTCCCTGCGCCTGAACATCCCGGTGATCTTCGTCTCCGGCGGCCCGATGGAAGCCGGCAAGACCAAGCTCGCCTCCCATGGCCTGGACCTGGTCGACGCCATGGTCATCGCCGCCGATTCCAGCGCTTCTGACGAGAAGGTTGCGGAATACGAGCGCAGCGCCTGCCCGACCTGCGGTTCGTGCTCCGGCATGTTTACCGCCAACTCGATGAACTGCCTGGTCGAAGCCCTGGGCCTGGCGTTGCCGGGCAACGGTTCGACCCTGGCGACCCACAGCGACCGCGAGCAGCTGTTCCTGCAGGCCGGCCGCACCATCGTCGAGCTGTGCAAGCGTTACTACACCGAGAACGATGACTCGGTATTGCCGCGCAACATCGCCAACTTCAAGGCGTTCGAAAACGCCATGACCCTGGACATCGCCATGGGCGGTTCCACCAACACCATCCTGCACTTGCTGGCCGCCGCCCAGGAAGCCGAGATCGATTTCGACCTGCGCGACATCGACCGCCTGTCCCGTCACGTGCCGCAACTGTGCAAAGTCGCGCCGAACATCCAGAAGTACCACATGGAAGACGTGCACCGCGCCGGCGGGATCTTCTCGATCTTAGGCTCTCTGGCCCGTGGCGGCCTGCTGCACACCGACCTGCCGACCGTGCACAGCAAGTCCCTCGCCGAAGGCATCGCCAAGTGGGACATTACCCAGACTGACGATGAAGCCGTGCATACCTTCTTCAAGGCCGGCCCGGCGGGCATCCCGACTCAGACTGCGTTCAGCCAGTCGACCCGTTGGGACACCCTGGACGACGATCGTGAAAACGGCTGCATCCGCAGTGTCGAACACGCCTACTCCCAAGAAGGCGGCCTGGCCGTGCTCTACGGCAACATCGCCCTCGATGGCTGTGTGGTGAAAACCGCCGGTGTGGATGAGTCCATCCACGTCTTCGAAGGTCGCGCCAAGATCTACGAAAGCCAGGACAGCTCGGTTCGCGGCATCCTCGCCGACGAAGTGAAAGAAGGCGACATCGTGATCATCCGCTACGAAGGCCCGAAAGGCGGCCCGGGTATGCAGGAGATGCTCTACCCGACGTCCTACCTGAAATCCAAAGGCCTGGGCAAAGCCTGCGCCCTGCTGACCGACGGCCGCTTCTCCGGCGGCACCTCGGGCCTGTCCATCGGCCATGCTTCGCCAGAAGCCGCTGCCGGTGGCGCGATTGGCCTGGTGCAGGATGGCGACAAGGTGCTGATCGACATTCCGAACCGTTCGATCAACCTGTTGATCAGCGATGAAGAACTGGCTGCACGCCGCGTCGAGCAGGACAAGAAAGGCTGGAAGCCGGTTGAAAAACGTCCACGTAAAGTGACCACCGCGCTGAAGGCTTATGCCCTGCTGGCCACCAGCGCCGATAAGGGTGCTGTGCGTAACAAGGCGATGCTCGACGGCCTGTAAGCCTCGCCCCAATAAAAATGCCCCGCCAAGTGCGGGGCATTTTTTTGCCTGGAGCAATTCTCCAAAACACTGAGGATCACAATGTGGGAGGGAGCTTGCTCCCGATATAGATGGGTCAGTCAACACATGCACCGACTGGCACCCTGCTATCGGGAGCAAGCCCCCTCCCACATTTACCGGCGTAGAGCCGTGGTTATTGAATCTCATCCGGCTTGACGATCACCCAGTTCTTATCCGCCGTCACCGGCAACCCTTCCTTGGCCTGCGCCGCAGCATGCTTGGCCATCATGCCGTTGAGTTGAGTCATGTATTTGTCTTTGCGGTTGATCCACAGGTGCACGCCGCCCTTGGCGACGTCTACATCGTGGAACAGCATGTAGCCGTCGCTGGTCGGCGTGTCGCCACCGACGATCACCGGTTTTTTCCATTCGTCGATGTAGGTGAGGATCGCCGCGTGTTTACCGGCCATCCAGGTCGCCGGGGTCCACAGGTAAGGGGTCAGCTCCAGGCCGAGGTTGGCTTTCTCATCGTATTTGCCGGCGGTGATCTGCTTGCGGGCGGTGGTCAGCTCGCCGGTCTTGCGGTCCTTGAGCAGGGTGGTCACGCCGATGACGTTTTCAGGTTTGACGTTGTAGCCGTACTTCGGATCCGCCGCGACCATGCGCACCAGTTCCTCGGAAGCGGCCGTCATCACGTACACCTCGATGCCGTTTTCCATCAGCTTGTTGTACAGCTCGGTCTGGCCGGTGAAGACTTTCGGCGGCTGCACCTCGGACTTCTTCACCACGTCGCCTTCGAAATAGCTGACCGGCACGGGCTTGCCGGACGCCATCAGCTCATCCACCTGAACCTTGAGTTCCTTGAGGGTGAAGCCGGAAAACACCTGGGCGACCCAGGGGTAGCAGACCATGTCGTCCACTTCGCACAGGCGATAGTAGTAACTGAACAGGCTTTCCTTATGGTCGGCCGTGTCTTTGAACGGCATCAGCTTGAGCGAAGGATCAAGGCTGTCGCGAGTGATCAGGCCCTTGTTTTCCATGTAGGGCAGCAGGGACTCTTCGAGGTCGTAGCGGTAGCTGGTGTTGTCCATGTCGAACACCGCGTAGTTACCCTTGTTGGCGTTGGCGGCGATCATGTCGTTCAGTTGCTTGGCCGCAGGTGCGGGCCAGTGTTTCAACTCCGTGGCGGCAAACGCCTGGCTGGCGAGTCCCAGGCAAAGTGCGGCGGATACCAGTAGTTTCGGCGCGAGCTTCATAGACGTTGTCTCCCTGAGTGAAAGACATCGACGCTAACAAATCCTCGTGACAGTTCCCATGTTGAGCGCGACCGCGCGCGTCCTGATCCCGCCAACGGCATACGCCTGAGCGTCAAAGGCTTATTCCAAAAACGACAGTCACCATTCCATATTGGTATTAAATCAATATATTTCAAGCTGTTAGGATTTCCGGTTCGCAATCGCAGGCTCACGCGATTGGCTGCCTTCTCAACGGAGCTTCAATGAATCTGCCCCTGATTCTCAACTTACTCGTGTTCGTGGCCCTGCTATTGGGCCTGGCACAAACACGTCGCACAAACTGGAGCCTCGCCAAGAAGGTCCTGTTCGCCCTGGTCCTGGGCGTGGCGTTTGGTGTGGCGCTGCACAGCATTTACGGTGCCGGCAACCCGGTGCTCAAGGCCTCCATCGGCTGGTTCGACCTAGTCGGTAACGGCTACGTGCAGTTGCTGCAAATGATCGTGATCCCGCTGGTATTTGCCTCGATCCTCAGCGCTGTGGCGCGCCTGCATAACGCGGCGTCCTTGGGCAAGATCAGCTTCCTGACCATCGGCACGCTGCTGTTCACCACCGCGATTGCGGCATTGATCGGTATCGGTTTGACCAACCTGTTCGGCCTCACCGCCGAGGGCCTGGTGGCCGGCACCCAGGAAATGGCGCGCCTGCAAGTGATCCAGAGTGATTACGCGGGTAAGGTCGCCGACCTGAACATCCCTCAATTGCTGCTCTCGTTTGTGCCGTCAAACCCGTTTGCCGACTTGGCCCGCGCCAAGCCAACGTCAATCATCAGCGTGGTGATCTTCGCTGCATTCCTGGGGGTTGCCGCGCTGCAACTGCTCAAGGATGACGTGGAAAAAGGCCAGAAAGTGCTCAACGCCATCGACACCCTGCAAGCCTGGGTGATGCGTCTGGTGCGCCTGGTGATGAAACTGACCCCGTACGGCGTATTGGCGCTGATGACCAAAGTGGTCGCCGGTTCCAACCTGCAAGACATCATCAAGCTCGGCAGTTTCGTGCTGGTGTCGTACCTGGCCCTGGGCCTGATGTTCGTGGTGCATGGCCTGCTGCTGTCGCTGGCCGGGATCAACCCGCTGCGCTTCTTCCGCAAGGTCTGGCCAGTGCTGACGTTTGCCTTCACCAGCCGTTCCAGCGCGGCGGCTATCCCACTGAGCATTGAGGCGCAGACTCGCCGCCTCGGCATTCCGCAATCCATCGCCGGTTTCGCTGCTTCGTTCGGCGCGACCATCGGCCAGAACGGTTGCGCCGGCCTCTACCCGGCCATGTTGGCGGTGATGGTGGCGCCGACCGTGGGCATCAACCCATTGGACCCGCTATGGATCGCGACCCTGGTGGCGATTGTGACCCTGAGTTCGGCCGGTGTTGCTGGCGTGGGTGGCGGTGCGACGTTTGCCGCGCTGATCGTGCTGCCGGCCATGGGCTTGCCGGTCTCACTGGTGGCGCTGCTGATTTCCGTGGAGCCGCTGATCGACATGGGCCGTACGGCGTTGAACGTGAATGGTTCGATGACGGCAGGGGCAATTACCAGCCAGATCATGGGGCAGACGGACAAGGCGTTGTTGGATGCAGATGAGCATGCGGAGTTAGCGCAGGCCTGATAGACCGCCATCGGGGGCAAGCCCCCTCCCACATTTGGACTGCACTTCAATGTGGGAGGGGGCTTGCCCCCGATGCTTTTAGACTTTTTCCCAGACTTCGAAGTTGTAAGCCGGCTTATCACCTTCGGCTGGGTTTGGCAGATTGGAAACCAACGTCCACTGGTTCGCATCAAACTCCGGAAACCACGCATCCCCTTCCGGACTCAGCGCCACGCGCGTGAGATATAACCGATCCGCCTGCTCCAGCCCCTGCGCATACAGCTGCGCGCCACCGATCAGCATCAACTCATCCACGCCCTGCTCCAGCGCCCAGGCTTCAGCCCGCGCCACGGCGGCATCGAGTGACGGAAAAACTTCCGCACCTTCAAGCTTAAGATCGGTCTGACGGCTGACCACCAGGTTCAAGCGCCCAGGCAGCGGTCGCCCCAGAGAATCCCAGGTCTTGCGCCCCATGATGATTGGCTTGCCAAGAGTGGTGGCCTTGAAATATTTGAAATCCCCCGGCAAATGCCAGGGCATGCTGTTATCGACGCCGATCACGCGGTTTTCACCGAGGGCTGCGATCAGGCTTAAAGGGAGAGTTTTTTTCATGGCGACGAGAATACCAGAGCCAAGACCTAGCGGTTATGCTCCAACCTCACTTGCTCAACAGGACGGCGCGTGACTGCACTGAACCCGCTGCAAAAACTCTGGCTGACAGAAACCGTGCGCCTGCGTGAAGAACACGCAGGCGCCCTGGAGGACTTGGAAGCCAACCGCCTGGCCCGCACGGCCGGCGGCGATCTGTCGACGCGCATCCAGCATCGCGCCTTGCATCTGGCCGAGCGCGATGGGCTGACTGCCGCCCTCACCCGCTGGCTGCAAGGTGCGCGTTTGGCACTGGTGCTGCTGGCGCTAGTCGCCGTTATCAGCGGCGCCGGGCTGGCCTTCGCGGCACTGGGCAACGGCTTGACCCCGGTGAATGTGTTCTGGGCCCTGGGCAGCCTGCTCGGTTTGAACCTGATCCTGTTGATAAGCTGGGCACTGGGCCTGCTGTTTGCTGGAGAGCACAGCGCCAGCCTTGGTCGCTTATGGCTGTGGCTCAGTGAAAAACTCGCCCGTGACGCCAAGGCCGCGCAATTGGCCCCGGCGTTATTGCTGTTGTTGCAGCGCCAGAAACTCAATCGCTGGGCAGTCGGTGTGCTGGTCAACGGACTGTGGCTGCTGGCATTGCTCAGCGCGCTGGTCATTCTGCTGACACTGCTCGCCACAAGGCGCTACGGCTTTGTGTGGGAAACCACCATTCTCGGTGCCGACACCTTCGTCGCCGTCACCCAGGCCCTCGGTGCCCTGCCCGCTGTGCTTGGTTTCAATGTACCGACCGTCGAGATGATCCGCGCCAGCGGCGACTCCGCCCTCAATATCGAAAGCGCCCGCCAAGCCTGGGCCGCTTGGTTGGTGGGCGTGTTGCTGGTCTACGGCCTGCTGCCCCGACTCATCCTCGCCCTGTTGTGCCTGTGGCGTTGGAAAGCAGGACGCGCGGCCTTGCGTCTGGACCTGAACCTACCGGGCTATAGCCAACTGCGTGAACGCCTGATGCCAAGCAGTGAACGCCTCGGCGTCAACGACGCCGCGCCCGAGCAACTGCACCACGTTACCGGCGGCGTCAGCGAGCTTGAAAGCGACGGCGCCCTGCTGGTGGCCATCGAGCTGGACGACCAACACCCCTGGCCGCCCAAGCTACCAGCCCAAGTGAAAAACGCCGGCATCCTCGACAGCCGTGAATCGCGCAACAAGCTGTTGGAACAGCTCACCCGCTTCCCGCCCGCGCGCCTGGCCATCGCCTGCGACCCGCGCCGTTCGCCGGATCGCGGCAGCCTCGCGCTGATCGCCGAACTCGCGCGCAGCGCCGCAGCCACCCGCGTCTGGCTGCTGCAAGCGCCGCCCGGCCAAGCGCTGGATGCCGAACGCCTCGGCGATTGGCACACCGCGCTGCATCAGCTGGAGCTGCCCTTCGCCGACTGCGCGCCGTTGAACTGGCTGGAGACCGGTCATGACTAAACCGCTGAAACTCGCCGTGGTCGGCCACACCAACGTGGGCAAAACTTCGCTGCTGCGCACCCTGACCCGGGATGTGGGCTTCGGTGAAGTCTCCCATCGTCCCAGCACCACGCGGCATGTAGAAGGCGCGCGCCTGTCGGTGGACGGCGAAGCCCTGCTGGAGCTGTACGACACACCCGGCCTGGAAGATGCCATCGCCCTGCTTGATTACCTGGAACGTCTCGACCGACCTGGCGAACGCTTGGACGGCCCGGCGCGCCTGGCGCGGTTCCTCGAAGGCAGCGAAGCGCGCCAGCGTTTCGAGCAGGAAGCCAAAGTGCTGCGCCAACTGCTGGCCTCGGACGCCGGTCTGTATGTGATTGATGCCCGCGAGCCGGTGCTGGCCAAGTACCGCGATGAGCTGCAAGTACTGGCCAGTTGCGGCAAACCCTTGCTGCCGGTGCTCAATTTCGTCAGCAGCAGCGACCACCGCGAACCGGACTGGCGCGAAGCCCTAGCCCGCCTCGGCCTGCATGCGCTGGTGCGTTTCGACAGCGTCGCGCCGCCGGAAGACGGCGAGCGTCGTCTGTATGAAAGTCTGGCCCTGCTGCTGGAAAACGCACGACCGCAGTTGGAACGCTTGGTCCTTGATCAGCAAGCCCAACGCCAGGCCCGCCAGCAAAGCGCGGCGCGGTTGATCGCCGAATTATTGATCGACTGCGCCGCGTGCAGGCGCAGCGTGGTCACTGAAGATGAGCAGCAAGCCATCGGCGATTTGCGCAAGGCCGTACGCCAGCGCGAACAAAAATGTGTGGAAGCCCTGCTCAAGCTGTTCGGTTTCCGCCCACAAGACGCGGCCGCCAGCGACTTGCCGCTGCTGGATGGCCGCTGGGGCGACGACCTGTTCAACCCGGAAACCCTCAAGCAACTCGGCGTGCGCGTGGGTGGCGGGATCGCTGCCGGCGCGGCGGCGGGTGCCGGCGTGGATCTGCTGGTTGGCGGGCTGACGCTGGGCGCCGCTGCCCTGGCCGGAGCCATCGCCGGGGGCGCGCTGCAAACCGCGCGCAGCTATGGCAGCCGCCTGCTGGGCAAGATCAAGGGCCAACGCGAGTTGACCGTCGATGATAGCGTCCTGCGCCTGCTCGCCCTGCGCCAACGCCAGTTGCTCAAGGCCCTGAGCCTGCGCGGCCACGCGGCGATGCACAGCATCAAGGTCGATACGCCCCAGGACAAAACCTGGCGCGAAGGCAAGTTGCCGGAGGCGCTGCACAAAGCCCGTGCCCATCCGCAATGGTCGTCGCTCAACCCCCACGCCAAGCTGAGCCAGGCTGAACGCCAAGAGCAAATCGAGGCCCTCGCCCAACGCCTCGACGAGACCTAAGCTGCCAGCACCTTGCGAGCCTTGGCCTTGAGCACTTCAAGGTCGAGCAGCGGCACGTGCATGTCCTTGGCTTGTTCGTCCCAGTGGCGCATGCGCAGGCTGACGTGACAGAGCGGGTCTTGCTCGAAGGCCCGTGCCTCATCGGCCGTCATCACGCCGCCCTGATACGCCAAGGTTCGACGGCTGGCTTCGCTCAGGCGCGCGTAGTAATCCGGCTGGCTGAAGGTCAGGTAGCGCTTGGCCTGCACGTGATATTCCACAAGCCTGGCCATGCGTTCGCTGAACCCTGCCCGACGCAGGTAATCCGCCCCCAACCGCTCATGGCTGACCACGCCATAACCGCCCATGTTCGCGCCGCCCTGGCCGCAGAGATGGCCGATGTCGTGGAAGAACGCTGCCAATACCACTTCATCATCGAAACCTTCTGCCATGGCCAACTGCGCGGTCTGGGACATGTGTTCGATCTGCGACACCGGCTCGCCGATGTAGTCCGCCGTGCCGTGCTGTTCGTACAAACCGAAGACGTCGGTAATCACCTGTTCCCGGTTCATCACGCCTCCCCACACAACGCGCGGATATTGCGCTCGGCCATCGCTGGTCCCACGCTCATGCCCACGCCGGTGTGCATCAACGCTGCACTCACGCCTGGCGCCGCCCGCAAGAACGAAAACGGCGCCGGTCCACGCGAGCCATAAATGCCCTGCCAACGCTCCACCACCTGGATCTTGCAGCCCAGGGTCTGCTGGGCCAGTTCGATCAGCCAGTCGTCGACCTGTTCGGCGTTGAAGGGCGACGCATCGCTGCCGTACTCGTGGGAATCGCCGATGATCAGTTCGCCGTGAGGCGTCGGGCTGATCAGCAAGTGAATGCCATGCTCATGCAGGTACGGTGCTTCGCGAAGGATCTGCGCCTGCACCGGCGCGGCTTCCGGCAAGTCGGCGAAGGCACCGTAATGCACGCAACTGAGGCCGGTGAGCAAGGCGTGTTGCAGGTTCAGGTTGAGCACCGGCCGGGCGCGCAGCATTTGCAGGCGACAGACCTGCGGGTTGAGCGGCGCAATCGATTCGGCCAGCAGGGTTTGGTAATCGTGGCCGGAGCAGACGATGATCTGCTCGCCACGAAAGCTCCCCGCCGTGCTGTGCAGTTGCCCCGGCTCCACGTCGCGCACGAGCGTGGAGAAATGAAACTCCACGTTCAGCGCTTGCGTCAGGTAGTTGATCAGCGCCGGAATCGCCTCGCGCGAATACAGCTGTTGATCGTCCTTGCCGTGCAGCGCGGCGCGGTGGTGGCGGAACTGGCCGCCGTACAGATCCTTCATTGCTGCGCCTTGCAGCAACTCGACGTTATAGCCGTACTCCTGCGCGCGGCCGGCGCAGAAGGCTTCCAGCAGGTGTTCTTCAGCTTCGGTGCGGGCAAACAAGTACGAGCCGTTGCGCTTAAGTTGCAGCCCGGCGACTTGCGCCCACTGCCCCCAGATCTCACGGCTTTCGCGCGCCAGGTCGAGCATCGGCCCCGGTGGTTGGCCGGTGACCAGAGCCTGGCCGAAGTTGCGCACCGAGGCGCCCAACGGCGTGGCGCTGCGCTCGAAGACTTTGACCTTGAGGCCGCGTTTGGCGGCTGCATAAGCGTGGGAAAGGCCGAGGATGCCGGCGCCGATGATCAGCAGGTCGCTGTGGTGTGTCATTTAGTGATGTCCTGTTTTCAAGACCGCCATCGGGGGCAAGCCCCCTCCCACAGTTGACCGCATTCTCATGCAGGAACTCGGTCGACTATGGGAGGGGGCTTGCTCCCGCTAGGGCCATCAGCCCTAACGAAAACCTTACTGACCCGCTACCTTCTCCGACTTGCCGTCATAGCGCTTACGCCATTCAGTCAGGATGCTGTCGCGGTTTTTGGAGGCCCAGCCAAAGTCGTTCTTGATCAAACGCTGCTCGTAGTCCGCTGGCAATTCGGTCTGCGGCTTGGCGATTCCCGGCTGGGCGAGCACGGCAAAGTTGTCCTTGTACAACTCCATCGCCGCAGGGCTGGCAGAAAAGTCCGCCAGTTTCTTCGCCGCGTCGGCATGGGCGCTGCCCTTGATCACGGCAGTCGCTTCGATGTCCCAACCCAGGCCTTCTTTGGGCAGGATGATGTCCAGCGGCGCGCCCTGACGCTTGAGCTGTACCGCCGGGTATTCAAACGAAATACCAATCGGGAATTCTCCCGAAGCCGCCAGCTTGCAAGGCTTGGAACCGGAGTGAACGTACTGACCGATGTTCTGGTGCAGGTCGTCCATGTACTGCCAGCCTTGTTTCTCGCCGAAGGTCTGCAGCCACGCGCTTACGTCCAGGAAACCGGTGCCGGACGATGCCGGGTTGGGCATCACGATCTTGCCCTTGTACTCAGGCTTGGTCAGGTCTTGCCAGCTCACCGGCTTGGTCAGGCCCTGTTTCTCGGCTTCGACGGTGTTGAAGCAGATGGTCGCGGCCCACACGTCCATGCCGACCCAGGCCGGGGGATTGGCAGCGTCGCGGTAGTTTTTGCCGATCTTGTCCAGGTCCTTCGGCGCGTAGTTGTCGAGCATGCCCTGCTGGTCGAGGATCGCCAGACTGGAGGCCGCCAGTCCCCAGACCACGTCGGCTTGCGGACGATCTTTCTCGGCCAGCAGCTTGGCCGTGATGATGCCGGTGGAGTCGCGTACCCACTTGATTTCAACATCAGGGTTGGCTTGCTCGAAGGCCTTTTTGTAGGTCTTCAACTGCTCGGCTTCGAGGGCCGTGTACACGGTCAGTTCGGTTTTGGCGAAGGCATTCAGGCTGAATGCAGTGAGTACGGCAGCGACCAGCGCCAGGGGCTTGAACATGGAATACCTCCTTTAAGGGTTATTGGCCGGGCGCGGTCTGGCGCCAGGCTTGGGATCGGCGCAGCGCGCCACGTGAGGCCCACGCCAGCAGCAGCGAGACGCCGGCCGAGGTGAACAGGATCAGGGTCGACATGGCCGCCGCGCCGCCCACATTGCCGGCGTCGTCCATGTTCAACACGGCGACGGCGGCGAGGATGGTGTCGGGGCTGTAGAGAAAGATCGCGGCGGACACGGTGGTCATCGCCGACACAAACAGGTAGCGCACGATGTCCAGCAGCGCCGGCAGGCAGATCGGCACGGTGACGCGCAGGTAATGACGGTACAGCGGCGCCTTGAGCGACAGCGCGGCGGCTTCAAACTCGGCGTCCAGCTGGCGCAACGCGGTGGTGGCGGTCATCTGCGCAGTGGTCAAATAGTGAGCAATGGTGCACACCACCAGCAGGGTCATGGTCCCGTAGAACACGTGCAGCGGGTTGCCGTTGAGGTTGAAGAAGAACACGTAGCCCAGGCCCAGCACCAAACCCGGCACGGCCATCGGGACAAAGCTGAGCATGCGCAGCGCCAGGTTCAGGCCCTTCTGACCTTTGGTTTTTTCCATCAGATAGGCGCCGGTGAAGATCAGCACACTGCCGATCAGTGCCGTGCACAAGGCCATGCGCAGGCTGTTGCGATAGGCCAGCCAGCCGCCGCCCGCCGTGTCTTCAAACTGGTAGTGGTTCAGCGACAGCGACAGGTTGTACGGCCAGAATTTCACCAGCGAGGAGTACACCGCCATGCCGAACACCAGCAGCAACACCGCGCAGATCAGTAGGACGATGGCCAGGTAGCAGCCATCCCTTACCCGCGATGGCGTGGGCTGGAACACCTGGGCACGGCCACTCATGGCGTCGCCATGACGCCGGCGCAACCACGCATCCACGCCAAAACTGAACAGCGCCGGCAGTAGCAACACCATGCCGATCAACGCGCCGCGACCGAATTGTTGCTGGCCGACCACCGCCTTGTAGGCTTCCAACGCCAGCACTTGGTAATCACCACCGACCACCACGGGCACGCCGAAGTCGGTAATGGTCAAGGTGAACACCAGGCAGAATGCGGCGAACACCGCCTGGCGCGTGGCCGGCCAGGTGATGCTGCGAAACGCCCGTGCCGGGCTGGCGCCCATGCTAGAGGCGGCATCGAACAGCCGCGCATCCGCCAGGGACAGCGCCGACAGCAGGATCATCAACGCGTGCGGGAAGGTGTAGATCACTTCCCCGAGCACAATCCCCCAGAAGCCGTAGATGTTGTCCGAAAGCAGCCCGCGCAGCATGCCCTGATTACCGAACAGATAAACCAGCGCAATGCCCGGCAGCATCGACGGCGCCATCAACGGCAGCAGCGACAGGCCTCGCCAGATCGCCTTGCCTGGAATCAACGTGCGTTGCAGCGCGTAGGCAAACAGGTAGGCCAGAGGTACGACAATGGCCGCCACGCTGAGGGAGACTTTCAGGCTATTGCCCAGCAGCCAGTGGAAGTTCTCGCTGGTGATTAAATCCCGAGCGGCCGCAAGGCCACCGCCCTGCCCGGCCTCGCTGCTGAAGCCGCGCCAGAAGATCGCCAGCAGCGGCATCAACACGGCAACACTAAGCAGGCACAGCCAGAGCAGTTTGCCGCCGAGCACAAAAATACGGTCGCCGGTTTCGGCGCGGGAAACTTGCCGCGGCAGAGTCATGACAGCGGCCATCTCAGGCAAACACCTGCAGGCTGCGCGGCGGCAAGGCGACCCAGATGTCTTGAGCGCCCAGGCGCGGCATCGCCTCCGGGGCCAGTTCAGCCAGCAGCGGGTGGCCCGGCAGTTGGTCCAGTTCAAAGCTCATGCGGCAGCGGTTGCCGAGGAAGGTGATCTCGCGGACCTTGGCCGCGAACAGGTTTTCTTCATGCACTGGCGGGTTGACGCTGATGGCTTCCGGTCGGCAGAACAGGCGGCCGGACGTGGCCACACCGGCATCCTCGGCCAAGCGCATGTTCATCCCGCCGACCTGGGCATGGCTGGCACTGTTGCGGCTGAACGGCAGCCAGTTGCCCTGGCCGACAAACTCCGCCACGAACGGCGTGGCCGGGCGGTCGTAAATTTCTTGGGGCGTGGCGTATTGCTCGACCTTACCGTTGTTCATTACGGCAATACGGTCGGCCATCAACATGGCTTCGTCCTGGTTGTGGGTGACCATCAGCGTGGTGATGCCCAAGCGCCGTTGCAGCTGGCGCAGCTCGGTGCACAGGTGCTCACGCACGCGGGCGTCGAGGGCGGACATGGGTTCGTCCAGCAGCAGTAACGAAGGGGCCGGCGCCAAGGCGCGGGCCAGGGCAACGCGCTGCTGTTGGCCGCCGGACAGCTGGCCGGGGTATTTCTTTTCGCTGCCGACCAGACCGACCAGTTCCAGCATCTGCCCAACACGCTGGCGCACTTCATCGCGACCACTGCCGGTGAGGCCGTAGCCGATGTTCGCTTCGATGGTCAGGTTGGGAAACAGCGCGTAGGACTGGAACAGAATGCCGTAGTCCCGCGCCTGAGGTGGCAGCAGGGAAACATCGCGATCACCCAGGTAAAGTTCGCCGCTGTCCTGGCGCTCCAGGCCGGCGATGCAACGCAGCAAGGTGGTCTTGCCGCAGCCAGACGGACCCAGCAGACACACCAGCTCGCCGGCGGCGACGTCCAGGGACACGTGGTCCAGCGCGGTAAAGGCGCCGAAGCGTTTCTGGATACCGCGCACTTTCACCGGCGCGCCGGGTTGAGTCAGGACTGTGTTCATGGTGGCACCTCATCAAACTGATGAAGGCCATGCTAGGCGGGCAATGCGTCCCTCTTGTGGCAGAAAGGCAAAAGGGAGTGATAGTGGTATTGGTGGATTTGTGTAGGTGATTTGGAGGGGGGTGTCTGGTTTACCGCAATCGGGGGCAAGCCCCCTCCCACACTTGGAATGTGTTCGCAGATCAAAATGTGGGAGGGGGCTTGCCCCCGATTGGCCCTAAAGGCAGCCACCAAACCTCTAAATTGGCGACATTTCCTGCGCCAACCCTAGAAACGCCGCCGGCAGGCGAGCGCCTTTTCGTTCTTTGAGGCAGTACAGGTACTCCAGAATCTGCGGCGCATTCTCAATGGTCAACACCCGCAACTGCGGATCATGGGGCACTTCCTGTCGAGCAATGATGCTGATACCGATATTGCGCAGCACCGCCTCCCGGATTGACTCGCGACTGCCGATCTCCAGCAACGGCCCATAGCTCACCCCAGCACCCTGCAACATGTCCTCGGTAAGCCGTCGGGTGGTGGAACCTGCTTCGCGCATCAATAAGGTGTGTCCGGCCAGGGCAGTCAATGGCACATGATCAAGCTTGGCCAGGGGATGATTGCGATGCACCGCCAACACCAGAGGATCAGTGCCCAATACGCGGCGGATCAGGCGCGGGTCTTCCAGCAACTGCGAAGAGGCGGCGACGTCTACGCGGTACTCGTCCAGCGCTTCGAGTACCTGCTGAGAATTGCCGATGTCCACCGACACCTCCACATGGGGCAGGCGTTCGCGAAAGGCTTTGACCAGGTCGAGGATGTAATACGGCGCTGTCGCGGCAATGCGCAAAGCGCCCTGAAGTTGACCACTGTTGCGCAGGAAAAACTCGATGTCCGCTTCCTGCTGCAACAACGCCTTGACCATCGGCAGCAACCGGGCGCCGTCATCACTGACCGTGAGGCGGCGACCACCGCGGTAGAACAGCTCAACGCCGTACTGGCTTTCCAGGTTTCGGATCTGGGTGGTGACTGTGGGCTGGCTCAGGCCGAGTTTTTTCGCCGCCTGGGTAATGCTGCCCAGGCGGGCGACCATAAAAAACGCCTTCAGCTCAGCACTCAGCACACCGCCCTCTCATCGTTTATTTGCGCAAAAGGCGCAGGCCATTGAACACCACCAGCAGGCTCACGCCCATGTCGGCGAAGACCGCCATCCACATGGTGGCCATCCCCAGGAAAGTGACTGCGAGGAAGATCGCCTTGATCACCAGCGCCAGGGCGATGTTCTGCTTGAGGATACTCGACGTTTGCCGCGACAAACGAATGAATGCCGGGATCTTGCGCAAATCATCGTCCATCAGCGCCACGTCGGCAGTCTCGATGGCAGTGTCGGTACCGGCGGCGGCCATTGCAAAACCGATCTCTGCGCGGGCCAGGGCCGGGGCGTCGTTGATGCCGTCGCCGACCATGCCCACCCGGTGGCCTTGGCCGTAGAGGGTTTCGATGGCTTGCAGTTTGTCGGTGGGCAACAGGTCGCCTTGAGCCTGGTCGATGCCGACCTGGGCCGCAATCGCCTGGGCGGTGTGGGTGTTGTCGCCGGTGAGCATCAGGGTTTTGATGCCCAACTCGTGCAATTGCTGAATGGCCTCGCGACTGCTGTCCTTGACGGTATCGGCCACGGCGAACAGCGCCAGGGGGCCGGACTTATCGAGCAGCAACACCACGGACTTTCCTTGCTTCTCCAGCGCGAACAGCTTTTCTTCCAGCTCAGGCGAGCACAGGCCGAGGTCTTCCACCAGACGGTGGTTACCCAGGTGGTAAGTCTCACCCTTGATATCGCCGCGCACACCACGACCGGCCAGGGCTTCGAAGTTATCCACAACGTGCACCGGCAGGTTTTTATCCACAGCCGCATTCGCAATGGCCAACGACACCGGGTGGTCAGAACGCCCAGCCAAACTGGCGGCGAGGGCCGGTGCGCTGTCCTCGACGTTTGGGAACAACGCCAAGTAATCGGTCTGCACCGGTTTGCCGTGAGTGATGGTGCCGGTCTTGTCCAGCGCCAGGTAGTCGAGCTTGTAACCACCCTCCAGGTACACGCCGCCCTTGATCAGGATGCCTTTGCGCGCCGCCGCCGCCAGGCCGCTGACGATCGTCACCGGAGTGGAGATCACCAACGCGCAGGGGCAGGCAACCACCAGCAGCACCAGGGCGCGGTAGATCCAGTCGAACCAGACACCGGCCATGAACAGCGGCGGAATAATCGCTACACCCAAGGCAAACAGGAAGACGGCCGGGGTATAGACCTTGGAAAAACTGTCGACGAAGCGCTGGGTCGGAGCCCGTGCGCCTTGTGCCTGCTCGACGGCGTGGATGATCCGCGCCAGTGTGGAGTTATTGGCCGCTGCCGTGACTTTGTATTCCAGGGAGCCGGCTTGGTTGATGGTGCCGGCGAAGACTTTATCGCCCACGGTTTTTTCAATCGGCAGGCTTTCCCCGGTGATCGGCGCCTGGTCGATGGTGGATTGACCTGCGGTGACTTCACCGTCCAGGCCGATGCGCTCGCCGGGCTTAACCCGGACGATGGCGCCCAGTTCGATGCTTTTAACCTCCTGCTCAACCCAGTTACCGTCGGCCTGCTGCACCGTGGCCTGTTCCGGGGTCATCTGCATCAAGCCGCTGATGGCATTGCGCGCACGGTCCAGGGACTTGGCTTCAATCAGCTCGGCGACGGTGAACAGGAACATCACCATGGCGGCTTCCGGCCACTGGCCGATCACGATCGCGCCCGTCACGGCGATGCTCATTAAGGCGTTGATGTTCAGGTTGAGGTTCTTCAGGGCGATCCAGCCCTTTTTATAGGTGGTGAGGCCGCCGCTGAGGATCGACACCAGCGCCACGAGGGCAATGACCCACGTCGGCGCGGCATTCGTGAAGTGCAGCACTTCGGCGCCCAACGCACCGACGCCGGACAACGCCAACGGCCACCAGTGTTTTTTGGCAGGCGGTTCGGCAGCCGGGGTACCTTCCTCGATCGGGTCGGCCTGCATGCCCAAGGACTTGATGGCATCGATGATCGGCGCGGTACTCGGCAAGTCGTGGGTGACGCCGAGGATGCGGTTGATCAGGTTGAATTCCAGTTGCTGCACACCCGCCAACTTGCCCAGTTTGTTCTGGATCAGCGTTTGCTCGGTGGGGCAGTCCATGGCTTCGATGCGGAAGGTGCTGAGGCGCGAGCCGGCGGTGGGCGCTTCGCTCAATTGCACCAACTCGGGTGCTGGAGTGCCGGAACAGCAGGCGCCACCGTGGCCGTGGTTATGCACAGGCGTGAGTTTCTTAGGGCCATGATCGTGATCGTGATCGTGTTTATGCGGGGTGTGGATGGAGTCGCTCATTCGGTCGCGTCCGTAAAGGTGCCTGTTGCCAAGTAAAGACCCTGTAGCCACTATAGGGTCAAGCACCCATTTGGAGATTGCTGCGATGAAGATCGGCGAATTGGCCAAACTGACTGACTGTCAGGTGGAAACCATCCGTTATTACGAGAAAGAAGGCCTGCTGCCGCCACCGGCGCGCACCGACGCCAACTACCGCGTGTACACCCAGGCGCACACCGAGCGGCTGATCTTTATCCGCAACTGCCGCAGCCTCGACATGACCCTCGAAGAAATCCGCAGCCTGCTCAGCCTGCGCGACAGTCCACAGGACCAATGCGAAAGCGTGAATGCGTTGGTCGACGAGCATATCCACCATGTGAAAGCGCGGATCGACGGGCTATTGGCGTTGCAGGTGCAGTTGCTGGACTTGCGCCAACGCTGTGGCGGCGGGGATCACTGTGGGATTTTGCAGCAGTTGGAGGTCAGCGGGAGTATGCAGGCCAGCGAGGCTGAGCCCTCACATGTAGGCAGAAGCCACGGCCATTAAACGGGCCAAATGTGAGAGGGGGCTTGCCCCCGATGGCGGTGGGTCAGTTAAGTATTGGGTGACTGACCCACCGCAATCG